>NZ_CALACG010000192.1 GCF_937890585.1 uncultured Campylobacter sp. | reverse complement strand
AAAAAGCGCTCTCAAACCTCCCTCCTAAAGTCGAATTTAGCTATATTTTGCCTGATCGCCTCATATGCGATGATACCGGCACTCATGGCTAAATTTAAGCTCCTGCCCTCTTTTCCCATCGGGATCGTTATGGCATTTTTAAAATTTATATCCATAAATTCCCTTGGCAGTCCCGTGCTCTCTCCGCCAAAAAATATAAAATCTCCTGGCTCAAATTTAGCGTCGTAGTAAAGCCTATTTGTCTTAGTCGTAGCAAAGAAAAATCGCTCTTTGTGGCTTAAATTTGCCTCTAAAAACTCATCTAGGCTCTCCCAAATTTTTGGATCTAAAATTTTCCAATAATCAAGCCCTGCCCGTCTAACAGCCTTTTCGCTCAGGTCAAACACGGTTGGCTTAACGACGTGAAGCTTTAAATTTGCATTTACGCACATTCTGCCGATAGCTCCGGTGTTTTGCGGTATCTGAGGATGGACTAGGACTATGTTAAACATAAATTTATTTTTGCCTTAAAAAGTGTTATAAACTGCCTTATTCTAGCCAAAATGGGCTTTTAAGAGTTTTAAAATTTAAATTTTATTTATCTATAAATTTAGTGTTTTGCAAGAGTTTCAAGGTGCTTTATAATAGCAAGCAACTGCCTTCGTTTTATCTCAGCGGCGATCATCTCATTTTTAAAGCCAGCCGCCAAGATCTCGCTCACATCGACCTTTGCGTCAAATTTAGCCTCATAAACTCCAAGCTCTTTTGCACGCTCTATGCGCTCTTTATTATAAGCTCCAAGCCATGATTTTAGTGGCATATTTAGAGCAATTTTTAGTAGCTCATTGTCTCTTGGCATGTCTTTAAAAAATGGCTCTTTTAAGATAGAAAAATAGCTCTTTGGCAGGCGCATTTTCTCTAAAATTTCCTTTGCGTCAAGCTCAAATTTACCAAAAAGCATATATAAAAATAGCCGCTCATCATCCACGAAATTTCTAGCACTCTTAAGTTCGCTCAAAAACTCATCATTCTCGCAAATTTGCACGCCAAAAATTTGCTCAAAAAGTGAAAGCTTAAAAAGATAAAACGCCCCTTTTTCAAGATGCTCTGAGCGAAAAAATTTAATGAGCTCGGTATTTATCCTATCCTTGCTTAGATGCGCTAGATCAAGCGTTTTCATAAGCTCTAGCGTCTCGTCAGCTATGCTAAAATCAAGCCTAGCGCTAAACTGCACCCCACGCAACACCCTTAGCGGATCTTCTTTAAATTTCTCACTATCAATGTGCCTTAGCGTCTTGTTTGCAAGGTCCTTTTTGCCGCCATGAAAGTCTAAAATTTCGCCGTCAAAGATATTCATCATCATGGCATTTACCGTAAAATCACGTCTAAGACTTGCAAGGCTTGGATCATTTATATAGCTTACGGCAAAGTCTTTGTGCGAATTTCCGGTCTTACTCTCGCTTCTAGGCAGGCCAAGATCGTAGTTTTTGTATTTGTAGATGAAGTAGCTTTTGCCAACACCACTAGCCTTTATGCTAGCCATCAGCTCGTCAAATTTAGCAGGCTTTATATCATAAACTTCGATGTCGTAGTCATAAATTTCTCGTCCCAAAAGCGCGTCTCTCACACAGCCTCCGACTAGATAGACACGCTTGCTAAATGGGGCAAATAGCGACCTAAAAAAGTCTAGCTCGCTATTTTTGTAAATTTCTGTCCCAGTTTTTGCCTCAAATTTGTTATTTTGAGAGATTTTGGAGTCTATTTTCGATGTTTGCAAGGGTAAATTCTAAAAATTTAGTCGTTAGCTCGAGCCTTTGGCTAAGGTCTTGCTCGCTAGTTTGTTTAAGCCCTTCAAAAAGCACCTCGATGCGCTCAGCAAGGTTTGCTAAGAAAATTTCCTCATCGCTTATCTCCCTGCTCTTTGGCGAAATTTGCGCCACCTTTGGCTCTGGCTCACTTTGCACACTTGACACGCTTAGCACGCTTGCCTCTACTTTTGGCTCTTCAAGCACATGCTCATCAGCAGTTTCTATTGCCAAAAGCTCTTTTTTTAGATTCTCCCTTTCGAGCTCTTCTTGCTTTTTGTTTTGCAGTGCCTCTATCTTTTCAAGCTCGGCGCTAACCTCACTAATGGCCATCCTAGCGATATCATCAAGCTTCATAATCTTATCAACCACCTTTTAAATTCATTTATCTCTTCGTCACTTTTCATCCTGATGAAAAACTCTTTCATCTGCTCGTTTTTTATCGCGCGCTCTTTGCGAAGTCCGCTAAGGCGGTTTATCGCGCTAAGGGCGTCCTTGTTTGATGGGTCTTGTTTTAAGATGTTCTTGTAAATTTCAAGCGCATCGTCTTTTAGCCCTTGAGCCTCATAGATCAGTGCTTCAGTGATTGTGTTTTTCATTTTTGATAAACCCTGCTATAACGTCGCCTATCTCGCTTGTTGAGCAAATTTCAACTGCGTTAAAAGCGGCGATATCTTTTGTTCTATATCCCTTTGCAAGTGCTGTTTTTACGGCATTTTCTATCGCGTCTGCCGCCTCGCTCTCGCCAAATGCGTATCTTAGCATCATCGCTGCGCTTAAAATGGTAGCTATTGGATTTGCTATGCCCTGCCCTGCGATGTCTGGCGCTGAACCGTGGATAGGCTCATAAATTCCCACTTTACCGCCCATACTAGCACTTGGCAAAAGTCCTATCGAGCCACAAACCATGCTCGCTTCGTCGCTTAAAATGTCGCCAAATAAATTTTCAGTAAGTATGACGTCAAAATTTGCAGGCGCTCTTACTAGCTGCATCGCTGCGTTATCGACATACATAAAACTAAGCTCCACTTCAGGATAGCCCTTTGCCACCTCGCTAGTCACCTCGCGCCAAAGCTGGCTTGTCTCAAGCACGTTTGCCTTATCGACCATACAGACCTTTTTCTTGCGAAGCATAGCCGTCTCAAAGGCGATCTTTGCGATGCGCTCGATCTCAAATTTAGTATAGACCATCGTGTTAAAGGCTCTATCTTCGCCTTTTTCTCTAGGCTGTCCAAAATAAAGCCCACCAGTTAGCTCACGAACCACGACAAAATCAACGCCCTTTAAAACCTCTGGCTTTAGCGTGCTAGCATCCACTAGCTCGTCAAAGATGATGGCTGGGCGTAAATTTGCATAAGCTTCTAGCTCTTTTCTGATCTTTAAAAGCCCGCTTTCTGGTCTTAGGTGTCTTGGCAGGCTGTCCCATTTCTCGCCGCCGATTGCTCCAAAAAGCACAGCATCGCTACTAAGTGCCGAGCTTAGCGTCTCATCTGGCAGTGGCTCGCCAAAAACGTCGTATGCTGCGCCACCCATTAGCTTATAGTCATACTCAAATTTGATACCAAACTCGGCACTTACGACGTCTAAAACCTTTATCGCCTCGTCGATGATCTCAGGGCCGATACCATCGCCTTTTATAACGCAAATTTTATAGTTTTTCATCGCCGCTCCTTAGTTCATCTTCGCTTTTGCGTACTCGATAAGGCCGCCAGCGTTTAAAAGCTCTTGCATAAATGGCGGGATAGCGTTAAATTTATACTCTTTTTTTGTGCTTTCATCTACGATGACGCCGTTATCTACGTCGATCTTTAGCGTGTCGCCCTCGTTTATCTCGTCGGTTTCTTTGATCTCAAGTATCAAAAGCCCTGTGTTAAAGCTATTTCTATAAAAAATTCTCGCAAAGCTCTTTGCCACAACAGCCGCTATGCCAGCCTCTTTTAGCGCTAACGGGGCGTGCTCTCTTGAGCTACCGCAACCAAAATTTTCGCCAGCTACGATGATGTCACCTTTTGCTATTTTTGAGCTAAATTTAGGATCGGCGTCTTCCATGATGTGTTTTGCTAGCTCTTTTTCGTCTGAAGTGTTTAAATATCTTGCGGCGATGATGATGTCAGTGTCGACATTATCGCCAAATTTCCAAACTTTGCCTTGTTTCATTTTTAACCTTTAGTTTTGTAAATTTGGGCTGATTTTAACCAAAAGAAGCTAAATAAATAATCAAAACTCGGCAGCTATCGGTTAGAGTGGGTAAATTTAAGGTCTTTTAAGCGATGCGTATGAGCTAAGAATTTAAGTCTTACTAAATTTAGTGGAAAAATGGCTAAAAAGTAAAAATAAAAACATGCACCGCCTAGTTTAGCAGTTAATGTCGATGCTCAGTTTTATCAAGCCAGCTAGCCTCCGCCAGCAGGATTGTAAATTTAAGAGCGGTTATTTTATTCGTAGTATTCGTAGCTGATTTGTAGCTTTTTGTATAGACCGATCTCTTTTATGTCGCCGTTTTCGTAGTATTTGTCCGCGGGCTTAAATTTGACCGAGGTTTTATGCGTCAAATTTCCACGCTCGTCCCTCGTTATGTCTTTAAACTGCAAGATTTGCCAGATTTTTGCCTCGGAGCCGAAGTAATTTACCGACGTATACTCCATCTCGTCGCCGTTTGCGGCGTAGTAATAAACCCATTTTGAGTTCGGAGTTTGCGTGATTTTTTCGTATTCGCCGTTTGGCTTGCGCTCGAAGCTTATCTCTATGCCGTGCCGCGGCTCCATATTATCTTCTATCCGCGTTAAAACGCCCTTTTCGTCGTAGACGTAGCTATCGTCTATCACTAGTTCCCTGCCCGAATACACAGCCCGAGCGATCATTTTGCCGTCCTTGCCGTAAGTAGTTTTCTCCGTGCGCGGGTAAAATTTATCCTCGATATACTGCTCTTTGGCCGTCTCGACTAAATTTTCGCCTTCAAATTCGTATTCGTAGAGATAAACGGCGCTATCTTGATATTTTTTGCGTATTAGCCCGTCTTTGTCGTACTCAAACAAAACCGAGCTGTTTGGCACGCCGTTTATATGCTCGGTTTCTTGCAGCATATAGCCGTTTTCGTCAAACTCCGTCCGCTTTACGCGAGTATTTTCTAGCGCGCCGGAGCCGTCTATAGAGTATTCGTACTCCGTAGCCGTCATACTTTTGACCTCGCCTTTTAGATCTTTTTTGCTCCAGTCGCTTTCTGGTAAAACGGCCGAGTTTAGATAGCAAACCACCGATGCCGCCGCTAAAATAGCCTTTAAAATTTTCATTTTTATCCTTTTTAAACCATGCGTATTATACTCAAAAAGCGGTATAGTCAGTAAAATTCTAGCTTTTATGAGCTTAAAAATGCGCTTAAACTGGCTTAAATTTTAAGCAAGTCTGAGGTGAATTTACATTTTTTTTGGGGTTTAATAAATTTAAGCCTTTGCCCTTTGTAAAATTTCTTTCATCTCCTTCTCGCTAAGTGGCTCAACAAGCACGTTTGCAGCGTCGATGAAGCGGTACTTTTCTTTTGGTAAATTTGCCATGAAAGCTCCATATTCGCACTCATCAAGCACGTGCGCGTCACTATCATCCACGCCCACAACTAGCGTAAGCACCCAGCGCGAGACCTTGCGATCTCCAAGCGCCTCTTGCGCCTGCCACGACGGAGATGGAGCATAAGGCAAGATGGTCGGTAAATTTTCACTAAGAGTATATGCGCCAAAAATTTCGTTGCCGTCTTTGTCTTGATAGAGGTGCTCTTTTGCGCTATATGCGTCAAGATACTGCACCTGTCTCATCATCTCATCAAATTTAGCCGCAGGACTGGCACTTGCAAAAATTTCATCTACCATAACCGCGTCAAACGCCACGTCTCGCTCCACGCCAGAGATGTAAAGCGTTTGATTTTTCTCTTTTATATCTTTTAACGCTTCAAGCCCCCACATGATGTCAGTCTCGTAGTCAAATTTTAAAATTTGCTCGCTATCATAAATTTTTTCGTTGTCGCACTCTATTTTTGAGCCAGTTTGAGCCGAGAGCTTTGAGAGTAGCTCAAGTGCGATCTGCCAGTCGCCGACGCCACTTGGAGTATAAACACGCACGATATACTCGCCATCTTCGTAGTTTAGCTCAAAGCCACGAACGCTCTTTTGCCACTCGCCTGCTATCATCACGTCAGCGCCCAGCTCATTTGCGCTTGGCTCCTCTTGCTCGCTGTTAAAAAAGAAAAGCCCCTCAACAAGAGCTGAAATTTCACGCTCGCTTAGCGCCTTTGCATATCCGCCAAGTAGCTTCTTTTTATTTTTTACACTAAATGTCAAACTCATAAATTCTCCTTTTTGCTCTAAAATGTCATCACCTGATCACACTCTCTCACCCACTCGGACAAGATATCCATGCTGCCTTTCACCTCAGCCTCGAAATAAGGCTCTCCTACGTGCAAACCGCACCTTGTTTGGCAACTGCCACAAACCTTAAGCATCGCGCCACCAGCGTGTAACTCTTTTAGCATCGCTACTAGATCAACGTCGTAGTTTTCTGGCTTTTTGGTGCTATTTCGCGCAAGATCGACTGCGTCGTTCATGAGAAAGATCCTAACCTCTTCGCCCTTTTCTTTTAACGCTCTAGCTAGCCTTAGCGCGTTGTAAGCGTTGTCCGTGCCATTATATGGCTGATTTGTAAATATAAATAGAAATTTTTTCATCTCTTATCCTTTTGCTAAAAATGTAGTGCAAACTGGGCAAATTTTAGCCAAGCTAGGTAAAAAGGGGATAAATTTATCTAAAAAGCAAGAGCACGCCGATCGTGCAGACGATGATGGCAGTGCAAATTTCAAGTAGCCTTAGGTGCGTTTGTAAAAATTTCTTTAGCATAGCGCCACCAATCGCGTAGATATTTAGAGCGCAAAACTCGATGAAAACGAGCGTTACGGTGATCACGCACATACGAGCTAGGCTAAAAGGATCGTCTTTATCCAAAAATGTAGGCAGCAAGGCTGAGAAAAATATCCACGCCTTTGGATTTGAGACGCTAACGATGAAGCCATTTATAAACATCTGCTTTTTGCTTGGCAAATTTGAGACATTTGTGATGCTAAGCTCGCCCTTGCCAAAAAAGAGCATAGCGCCAAGATAGAGCATATAAAGGCCTGCGATGATATTTAGCGCCTTAAATGCGTACTCAAAATGATGAAGCACCGCGCCCACGCCAAGCATACAGCTAAACGATACAAAAGCAAGTGCTAAAAGCTGCCCAGCCATCACGAAAAACGAGTGTTTGTAGCCAAAGCTCATACCAACGCTCATCGCATAAGTCATGTTGATGCCTGGCATCATGGAGATCGGGAAAATCGTGACAAAAAAGAGCAAGAAATTCATGAAGCGCCTTAAAAATTTAGTGAAATGCTAAATCAAAATCTATAAATTTATGATAAAAGAGCGCTTTATTAGCAAATTTAGCCTGCTTTTGGTGCTAGACATATAAATTTAATAAATTTAGCGCAAAAACAAGGGCGATTTTGTGTGTATTTCACAGCCTAGATGGCAAATTTAGCTTTTGATATAAAGGCACTCTATAAATTTATTTGCCACAAAAGCTAGCTAAATTTAAACCACAAAAATAGCCCCACTAAAAATTTAGAAATTTAGGCTATTACTATTAGCACGCCAAGCCCATTGCTAGCGGCATTTTGGTAAAAATTTAAAAGCCCAGCAAAATGCTCTTTTAGCCTCGCTTTTATATCTTCAAATTCGCTCTCGCACCCAAAAATATCAGGATATGTCTTTGAGCTAGCAAATTCTTTTAAATTTATCTTTGCTAAAAGTGCGTTGATATCAACATTTTTCAACGTCTCAGCCACCTCTTTTACATCCGAAGCGTTAGCATAAGAGATCATCTCGCTTAGCTCTTCGTTTAAGGCACTACGCCCAAAAATAGCCCAGCTAAAAGGCTCATTTGAGCTAAAAATATCGCCAGCCTTAAGCCTTTCCTGAAAATTTGTGCCAGTTAGCATCTTACACATCGCGTCCCAAAAATTGCCCATGTCGTATTCGTCCAAAAGTTCGCCGCCGCCGCCATTTTTGATCTTTTCTATATCATCTTGCGAGTAGGCATAGTAGTGCGCGCTGATCCCCATTTTAGAGCCTTAAATTTAATGTAAATTTGAAAAAGTGAGGGCGGAGCTATAAATTTAATAGTTCCGCCGTAATATTAAATAAGTGCAAATATCGCGAGACGCTGCACTTAGTGGGTTAAGAAAAACTCTTGAATTTTAGCTTTGTCGCTTGTTTTTGTAAGTGCAAGCATCAAAAGCACTCTAGCTTTTTGAGCGTTTAGGTTGTCGCTTGTTAAAAAGCCGTATTTTGCGTCATCAACTTCGCCGTTCATAGTTGTCTCGCCGCTTCCCACACGTGAGTCACGAACTACCACTACGCCAGCTTTTGAAGCCTCACCAAGAGCCTCTAACACGCTAAAGTAAGGGTTGCCGTTGCCAAGACCAGCGCTAACGATGCCTTTTGCGCCGTTTTTGACAGCTACATTTACAAAGTCAGGGTTGTCATTTGCGTGAGAGTAGATGATATCAACTCTTGGAAGCTCTTTTACGCCAGTTAGGTCAAAAGCTGAGCTTGCTGTGTGTTTTCTGATTGGGTTCATATAGTATTTTACGTTGCCATAAAAGACAGTGCCGATCTTGCCGCTATTTGGTGATTTAAATGTATCAACGCCTGTTGTGTTAGTTTTTGTAACCTCTCTGCCAGCGTGAATTTCGTCATTCATAGTGACTACAACACCCTTGCCTACGCTATCTTTGCTGATAGCAACATTTACAGCGTTAAATAAATTTAGTGGGCCGTCTGCGCTTAGTGAGCCGCTATTTCTCATCGCACCTACAAGCACAACTGGCTTGTCGCTTTTAACGACTAAATTTAAGAAGTAAGCTGTCTCCTCCATAGTGTCTGTGCCGTGAGTAACGACGATACCATCGGCTTTGCCGCTGTTTAGAAGTTCGTTTATTCTATTTGCAAGCTTAAGCCAAACTTCATTGTTCATATCTTGTGAGCCGATATTTGAAATTTGCTCGCCTTTTATGGTAGCGATCTTGTTGATATCTGGCACGGCTGCGATTAGTTTATCGACCGTAACAGTTCCAGAAGTATAGCTTGAATCAAGCGAACCTGAGCCGCTTCCTGCTATCGTTCCACCAGTAGCTAGGATGTAGATGGTTGGCTTAGCAACCGCTAAAGTAGTACCTAAAATCATGAGTAACACCGCCTTAAAGATTAAACGCATTTTAGCTCCTTTGCATTAAAATTTGCTAGAGCATTATAACGTCATATATTTAAAAAATTTATTAATTTTCAAAATTTATATTTATTTAAAAAATTCTTATCAAAAGCATATAAATTCCAGTCGAAACGACTATACTAAGAAGGGCATTTTTAAATTTCAAATGCACCAAAACAGCCGTAAAAACCGCCACTATCTCGCTTAAGCCGTATGGATACTCGCTAAATTTTGTATCTTTTAGCCCGTAGCAAACCAAAACGACCATTATCATCATACCCATGTGCTTCTCAATGGCGTCTAGATAAGGATTTGACTTATAGTTTCTTAACGCATAAAACGGCGTCGCCCTCGTTATAAAAGTAGCCAAGGCGCTTAAAAGCACCGCCACAAAAAGCACCATCTCGTTTGAGCTTACACTTATCAAATTTTATCCTTAAACAAAAGCAAAAATATAAAACAAAGTGCCATCGAGCCAACAAGCACAAATTTAGCTGGAAATAGACTCACTCCAAGCACGCCAAAAAAGGCTGCCGCAAAGAGCACGCGGTAGTTTTTATCATTTTTAAACATCTCGATGACGACCACTATAAAAAGCGAGGTCAAACTAAACTCAAGCCCCTTTGTATCGGCCTTTATAAGATCGCCAAGTATCGCTCCAAGCAGCGTTCCAGCCGCCCAGTAAGACCATGCAAGCAAATTTAGCCAGGTAAAGACAAAACTTCGCTCACTTGCATCTTTTAGTCCTAAATTTTTAAATATCGCAAAGGTCTCATCTGTTAGCAAAGCGATGTTTAAAAGCCTAAATTTGATCCCGCTATACTCTTTTAAAAGCGAAATTCCATAAAAAGTGTGGCGCAAATTTACAAGGTAGCTCATGATAAAGACCTCAACATAGCTCGTGCCGACGCTAAAGAGCGAGAGCATCATAAACTGCGCTGCGCCGCCGTATGCTAGCGTGCTAAGTGCCACAGCGATAAATGCGCTCACTCCCATGCTCTTTGCCAGCACACCAAAAGCGACACCAAGCGGGAAATAGCCCATAAAGATAGGAATAGATAGTTTAAAAACGTAGTTAAATGTCAAATTTTACCTTCATAAAAAGCCAAAATGTTAGCAAAAATTTGAAAATTTAGGATAAAGGCTAGAAATTCTAGCTCTGTAAGGTAAAATTTGAGATTAAAATTTGATGATTTCGCCGTCATCTGGGATAGTGATCTTGCTCTCTATGCCTTCTTTTTTAACAAATTCACGAAGATCCTTACGGCTTACGCTCGTGTGATTTACGGCATCCATATGCACTGCAATGATAGTCGCGCCATTAAGCACTTTTGCGGCGTGAGCTACGTCGGCTTTGCCCATTATGATACCGTTGTCAGGAAATGCCAGCACGCGAGCGTCGCCCGTATTCATCACGACTACACTAGGATTAAATTTGTTTAGAGCCTTATTTACGTCCGCAGTCCAAAGCGTATCGCCCATGACGTAAAGCGTTTTATGCCCCTTTGCTTCAAACACTACGCCCATCGCATCACCCAAAATAGCACCAAGCTGCTTGTTTTCATACATCTCTGCTGTGCCGTGAGCGCCGCCTGCTTTATATAGTTTCACTCCTTTAAATTCAGCCGATTCGTCTAGCACTCTTACGTCTTTAAAGCCTTGCTTTTTGATTAGCGCCGCATCATCGTTATGCTGAGCAAAGATAACGATATTTTTAGGTAAAATTTCAGCCGCGACCTCATCCCAGTGATCAGGATGCGTGTGCGTAACGATGATCGCATCGACGCCCTTATACACATCTTTTGCATCCATAGGAAGTTCTATCAAAGGATTTCTAAGGTGTGAGTTTAGCGTCCCCTCAAAGCCAGGATATTTACCCTTTGGTGCAAGATACGGGTCGAGCAAAAAGTTCACTCCTGCGTAGTTTATCTTTGCGGTAGCGTTTCTGATATGCTGAAAGCTGTCTTGTGCGTTTGCCACGCCAAAGCCCAAAAATAGAG
>NZ_CALACG010000191.1 GCF_937890585.1 uncultured Campylobacter sp. | reverse complement strand
ATCAAAAATGGAGACAAACATCGCGCAGGCTCTAAATTTAAGCCAGAGCCGCATAAATGTAAAGGCAACGACGACTGAGGGGCTTGGCTTTGTCGGCAGATGTGAGGGGATCGCTGTCATGGCAAGCGCTAGCCTTAAATTTTACAACTGGACACAAATATGAAAATTTTAATAGTAGAAAACGAAATTTACCTAGCTGGCTCGATGGCTAGCAAGCTGGCCGACTTTGGCTATGAGTGTGAGATCGCAAAGAGCGTCAAAGAGGCTTTGAAATTTGAAAATTTTGACGTAGTGTTACTTTCTACCACACTTCCAGGGCAAGACTTCTACCCAGTCATAGAGAAATTTAAAAGCTCTATCATCATCTTACTCATCGCCTACATCAACAGCGACACCGTGCTAAAGCCGATACAAGCGGGTGCGGGAGACTACATACAAAAGCCATTTATGATAGAAGAGCTTGTTAGAAAGATAAGGCATTTTGAGGAATTTAGAAATTTCAAAAATGAGATCAAAAACTACGAAAACTACGTTAGCTACTCGCTAAAAGGCTTTGAAAACCAAAGCTTTGAGGCAAAAAAGGTCAAATTTCCACTACTTTTAAAATCAAGCAAGAGCGGATATAGCGATAAATTTATCTTTAGCTACGTCAAGGCAAACAAAACGCCGTTTTTGTTTTTAGGGCAGGCCTGTCTGGCTGAGCTAGAAAAGGCGCTAGCTCAAAGTGGCGACGAGCTCATCTATATCACAAATTTAGAGAGCCTAAAACAAGATGAAAAAGAGAAAATTTTAGAGCTTTGCAAAAAGAGAAAGGTGGCGATCTCAACTAGCGATTTTGCCCAAAAAGCGCCATTTGACGAGCTCGAGCTCTCGCAGCCTGATAAAAATTTCAACATCGACGAGATCGTCACGATAGATGAATATATAAAATATATCATCGTTAATTATCAAGATAAATTTCCTGACACGGAGCTTAGCAAAAAGCTTGGAATTTCTAGAAAATCACTCTGGGAAAAGAGAAAGAAATATGACGTCAGCAAGAAAAAATAGTGAAATTTCTATCACAACAGAAGTTTACGGCGCCTTAGAGCTCATAAAAAACAAAATTCTCTCAAACTACGACTCGCTAATGGACGACGAGCAGATCAAAGAGGTGGCAAAAAAGGGCTACTTTAACGGCGAGCCTATGCCCTACTCTTTTGGCTTTGCCCCATTTGGCGAGCAAAACCAAATCGTCGCTAGCAAGCTAACTGCGGGTCAGAGAGTAAATTTAAGCCTAGATGGCAAGGTCGTTGGACACATAGACGTGGCAAAGGTCTTTAAATTTGATGAAGGCATGCGGGCTAAAAATATATTTTTAGCAAATGAAGCCAGCAACGACAAAGAGATAAACCTCGGCAAATACGGCATTAGCGGTAAATTTGAGCTATATGACGAGAGCATGCAAGAGAGCAAAAAAGCACTTTATGAGCTCATAAGGGAAAGCGGCGCTAAAAAGATAACCGCTGTTTTTTTAACAGCCGATCCATTTAACCGCGCGCACGAACGCCTAGTTAGGATGACTATCGACAAGGCCGATCTGGTCGTCGTTTTTCTCATTAGAACCCGCGAAGAGAGGCACATCGACTATGAGATCAGAAAGCAGGTGCTTGATTATTTCAACCAAAACTACCTGCCGACAAAAAAGGTCTTTGTTTTCGCGCTAAAAAACACGACACTTTTTACCTCACAC
>NZ_CALACG010000190.1 GCF_937890585.1 uncultured Campylobacter sp. | reverse complement strand
TTTAAATTTCTATTTTCTTAAAACTAATCCTTGGGTTTATAGTTAGCTTATCATGCGGGATAAACTCTTTTTTTAAGTATTTCTCACGCCCAGCTCTTGCTATCATCAGAGCATTATCGGAGCAAAACTCAAGTGGGGCTAGCAAAAGCTCGCACTCATTTTTTTGACAAAGCGCCTCAAGTCTTTTGCGTAAATTTAAATTTGCGCTTGCTCCGCCAACGACGCCAAAACGTTTGAAATTTCTTAGTTTAAAAACCTTTTCAAGTTTATTTAAAATGTGCTCGCAGGCTGTGTTTTCAAAGGCGTAGCAGATGTCGGCGATATCTTTTTGTGTGATAGTTTCAAGCTTTGAAATTTCAACTCTGACTTGGTTTTTAAGCCCCGAAAAGCTGTATTCAAGGCGTTTGTCGTGAAGAAGTGGGACGGTAAATTTAAATCTCTCTTTATCTTCGCACAAAAGTGCATTTTGCTGTACCACAGCACCCCCTGGATAGCCAAGATCAAGCATCTTTGCCACCTTGTCAAAGCTCTCGCCAAAGCTATCATCGCTAGTGCTTGCAAGCTCTAAAATCTCGCCATTTTCGTTAATCTCAAGTATCATCGTATGTCCGCCACTAACTAGCAAAACGCCAAGCGGAAAGGTGGCTTCGCGGTCTAAAAATAGCGAGTAGATGTGGCCAACTAGGTGATTTACGGCGATTAGCGGGATATTTAGGGCGATGCTTAGCGCTTTTGCCATGCTGACGCCGCCTATCAGGCTCACGCTTAGCCCTGGCTCGTTTGTCACAGCGATGGCGTTTATATCTTTTAAATTTGGCAAGATGTCATTTAAAAGTGCTGGCAGCGCCTTTGTATGAAGCCTCGCTGCAAGCTCTGGGACCACGCCACCAAAGATAGCGTGCTCCTCTTCTTGTGAGATCTTTTTATAATAAATTTGCTCCAGCGTCTCTTCGTCTATGAGCGCGACAGAGCTATCATCGCAGCTACTTTCGATGCCAAGTATCATCTAAACTCCGCTAGTATCATGCCAGCAAATTTCTCTTTGCCACTTTCACTTTTGTAAAACTCAACTCGGTAAATTTTGCCATCTTTATCTATGCTATAGCTTTTGTTTAGGCTGTTTTTATCGATCTCCTGCTCGCTCTCATCAACGCTTTTTGTGCCATATCCTATAACATTTACGCGCACGTTTTTGAGAGCTTTTATCTTAAAGCTCTTTTTAACGCTAAATTTATCGCCACTTTTTAACTCCTGCTCGTTGCCATCGCTCAAAAGAGAAATTTTATCAAGCGGCTTTGCAAACTCGAAGTATTGCGGTTTTAGCCTTGTGACAGAGCGGTTGCCATACTGCACTTTGTAGGTGTCGTTATCTTTTATGACGGCGATTAGCGGATTTGGTGACTTGTAACTTAGCTCGCCCTTTTTAAATGGCATGAAGCTTATCACTGGCTTTAAGTTTTTAAGGCTAAGAGCGTAGCTGTCAAATAGCTCGAGTCTGATCTCTTTTTCGATCGCCTTTTTCACGCTTTTGACATCGAGCTCAAAGGGCCTAGTAAAGCTAATACCAGCCTTTTTCATATACTCTTCGATCGCTACTAGGTGATAATATGTCCTTTGCTCGGCGTTTAAATTTTTGCTAGCTTCGTTTGCAAAGGCGGACTTGTTTTGCGTGATCGCGTAGTAGGTGAGGCTTTTTAGCATCTCTTTGTCGCCCATCGCTGTGTGCGTATTTTTGACGTGATATTGATGTTTTGGATCTATAAGGTGCTTATTTAGCACGTCTTTTACGCTTGAGGCGATGCTTTCAAGCTCTGGATACTTTGAGCCTGGCAGTGTGCTTTGGTCGATGATGCAGGTGTTGCCCCATTTGTCGGGGTTTTCGTCCTTGCTTATAAATTTATCTCTGTAATATCCGCTACCATCGTGCAAATTTAAGATGAGAGTGACGTTTTTGTCGGTGATGACGTCTTTTATCTTCATCACTGAGTTGTAGTCTGGATCGTCCTTTTCGACGTGGGCGAATTTTCTATTCATATCGCCCTTTGTGCCGCGACTTCGCTCGATGATACTTGGGAAATTTAAATTTGGCACGACCCAAAGCGAGCCTTTTGTGATGTTATAGTCAGTCGCCACGATAGAGGCCGCCAAAAAGCCGCCTGGCTCGTCGCCTTGTATGCCACCGATTAAGAGCATAGTATTGCTACTTGGCTCACCTTTTTTGATAAGTGCATAGTCCAGTGCGCTTGCATTTGCAAGGCTTGCAGCCGCAAGAGCTGCTAAAAAAAGTCTAAATTTACGCATTAATATCCTTCGTAATGCTTTGTTTTTGGTAAAAGCAAATTTAAAACTATACCAGTAACCGCGCCAAGTCCGATACCTGAAAATTTAACCGCTCCAAGGTCAAGCACCATGCCGCCGATGGCAAAGATGAAGATGAGGGCTACGATTATCATATTTCTAGGATCGGCTAGATCGACTCTGTTTTTTATAAGTGTCTCCATGCCAACGCTTGCGATGATGCCAAAAAGTAGCAGCATGATGCCGCCGATGACTGGAGCTGGGATGGTTGAGAGCACTGCGCCAAGCTTGCCAACAAAGGCTAGCACGATAGCAGTGATCGCTGCAAAGGTCATGATCGCTGGATTATACGCTTTTGTAAGGCTAACTGCGCCTGTGACCTCTGAGTAGGTGGTGTTTGGCGGACCACCAAAGGCAGCAGCAAGCGAGGTGGCCAGACCGTCGCCTAAAAGGGTGTTTTTAAGCCCTGGATTTTTCAAAAAATCCTCTTTTGTGACGTTTGAGATAGCAAGCATATCGCCGATGTGCTCGATCGCTGGGGCGATGGCGATAGGTATCATGTAGATGATCGCTTCAAGTTCAAATTTTGGTGCGCTAAAGCTTGGCACTCTAAACCAAGGGGCGCTTGCGATGGCGCTAAAATCAACCATGCCAAAGCAGTAAGCCACGATGTAGCCAGCGATGATGCCAAGCAGGATCGGTATGAGCCTAAACATCCCGCGTCCTAGCATCATGACAACGATAGTGGCGATAAGCGAGGTGGCCGCTACCATCATAGCTACATTTTGAGTGTAAGCCTCAGTAGCTGAAGTCGCCATTTTGACGGCATTTGGAGCAAGTATCAGACCTATGGTCATGATGACTGGACCAACAACGACTGGAGGCAAAATTTTATGCAAAATTTTCTCTCCGCCAAAGCGAACAACAAGACTTAACGCGACGTAGAAAAATCCAGCAAATATAACGCCGCCCATCGTCACTGGTATGCCCCATTTTTCGATGCCATACTGAAGCGGAGCGATGAAGGCAAACGAGCTTGCTAGAAAGATCGGCGGGACGTTTTTTCTAGTTATTAGCTGAAAAAGCAGCGTGCCAAGACCTGCTGTAAAGAGCGCGACGTTTGCATCAAGTCCCGTAAGGATAGGCACAAGCACGAGCGCACCAAAGGCGACGAACAGAAACTGCACACCGATGAGACTTTGCCTAAGATCAAATTTATACCCCTCATACCTTTGCATTTAGCATCCTTTTTGCGTATTCTCTAACCTCTTTATCAACTTCATAAATTTCATCTACGCTTGAAATTTTAAGACTCTTAAATTTTTTTGCTGAGCCTAAAATAAGCCTTGATATATCTAAAAATGAGCACTTTTTCTCTAAAAAGCTAAACACTCCAACCTCGTTTGCAGCGTTTATCACTACGCCTAGATCAGGATTTGCTAAGACTTCATCTTTTAGCGAAAAGACTGGATATTTTTTAGGGCTGATCTTGTGAAATTTGATATTTTTAAGATTAAGTAAATTTGCGTGAGAGACGATATTTTCGCTCATGTTTTCAAGCATAGCATGCGCGATAGCTAGCTTCATATCAGGGCGTGAGAGGTGCATCGTGCTTGAGCCATCGATAAACTCGACTACGGCGTGGATGGCTGAGGTTGGCTCTATCACGGCCTCGATATCTTTTATACCGTAAAGCCAGTAGGCCTCCATCACCTCAAAAAGCTTGTTTGTCATCGTCGCGCTATCAATGGTGATCTTTGCGCCCATATCCCAGTTTGGGTGTTTTAGTGCGTCAGACGGCGTGGCCTCTTTTAGAAATTTGATCGGTTTTTTATAAAATGCCCCACCGCTTGCTGTGATGATGAGCTTTTTGGCTGGAGTTTTGTTTTCTAGTAGAAATTTAAGCCCAAAATGCTCGCTATCGATAGGCAAAATTTCTCTTGTTTTTAGAAATTTGCCGCCAACGACAAGGCTCTCCTTGTTTGCAAGGGCGAGCCTTTTGCCAAGTGCTTGCGTCTTTAGACTAGGGGCTAGTCCAGCAAAGCCAACAAGAGCGTTTATCACCTTTTTTGAGCTTGAAATTTCAAGCATTTCTAGCAGTCCAGCCTCGCCAAAAAAGATGTTTTTAGCTTCAACGTTTTTTACATTTTTAACTAGCTTTTCGTCGCCCACACAGACAAATTTTGGCTTAAATTTTAAAATTTGCTCGTTTAGCAAAGCTACGTTTTTGGCGCAGCTTAGCGCCTCAACCTCTACATTAAATTTCTCGCAGAGCGCTAGAGTATTTTTGCCGATCGAGCCAGTGGAGCCAAGTATTACCACGATAGCGACCAAAGTAGGGCGACAACGCCAAATAAATAGCCATCTATCCTATCAAGCATACCGCCGTGTCCTGGGAAAAGTGTGCCGCTGTCTTTGACGCCGCAAAGTCTTTTTAGGTAGCTCTCAAAGAGATCTCCCCAGACCGCAAATACGCAGACTAAGAAGCTTGAAAATAAAATTTGGAAAAAACCTTCTGTTACGAAATGTCCAACTATGCAGCCAACTACCGTGCCTAGCAAGACGCCGCCTGCTGCACCTTCGATGGTTTTGTTTGGTGAGCTTGGGCTAAATGGGTGTTTGCCAAAGGCTTTGCCGACGAAAAATGCGCCGCTATCGCTTGCAACGACGCTTAGTATAAGCCATGCAAGATAGCCTATGCCATACTCCGAGTAGAGCGTCCACATCATAAATATCGGCGTGGTTGGGTATAAAAAAGGTGCGACTGGTTTTAAATTTTCACTTTTTATGTGCGCAAGGATAGATGCTACCAGCATGATCGCAAGGATCGCGATGAAGATCGGATTTGTAAAATATGTAAGCACGTAAAATGCGAGCGCTGCATAAACTAGCTGTTTGTGATCGATGCCATAAAGCTTGAGCGACTCATTAAAGGCAAAGTAAAGCACAGCGCCAAGCAAAATAAAATTTAAAATATAATTATCTATAAAAAAAACTACCAAAATAGCAACAAACATCAAAACGCCAGTGATAATGCGTGAAGACATACACTCTCCTTAAAATCGTTATTTTGCCGTAATTATAACACTATAAATTTAGACGGCGTTTATAAGAGCAAAATTTGGTTTAAAAAGTGTTTTGCTTTACTAAATTTAGCTGATAAAAAGGGCGATGAGAAGCTAAATTTGCCTTTTTAAGCTGTAAAATTTTTGCTAGAGGCAACAAACCAAATGGAGTAGCGAATGGCAACTATTTAAAAAATACTTTATTCAAAAAAGTCAGTGTCGATCTTGCAAATTTCATAAATTTGACCTGTTTGGACTCCGACTTTAAACTTTATCATTAGCTCGGCCAACCTGTCGCCATCTATCAAGACCACGCTAAAATTTTGATTATTTTTGGCAAATTCTTCGGCATTTTTTGTAAATTTAGCCGTTGTGATAAAGACCCCTTTTTGGTATTTTTATTTGAGATGGCGCCGATGAACTGCTGAATTTCTTGGCTACCGATGCTGCTGCTATCTTTATATCTCTTTGCTTGGATGTAAATTTTAGAAAGTCCAAGTTCGTCCTCGTCTATGATGCCATCTATCCCGCCATCTGGACCCTTGCTTGTAAGACTACCAGTGCCGTAACTCATCTTTTCTAAGAGTTTGGTCACAAGGTACTCAAAAAATCTAGGCTCTTTTTCTAATATGCTAGATAAAATTTCGCTTTTTAGATCCTCTTTTATCTTTTTAAGTGCCTCTTCTATATTGTCATCTGGCGTGTTTTCTATTGCTTCTTGTTTTTCTTGTTTTATCTCTTGTTTGTAAATTTCATTGTACCAAGATATAAATTTGTCTTTTGCATCCTTGTCACTTATCAACTCTTTACCAAAATTTGTTATAGCAAATAAACTCCTGCCAACTTTTTGAAGAGGCATCCTTTTTGGCTTTGATTTGACTTGTGCGGTTGTAGACAGATATGATAAAGCCCAGCCAGTCCTGCTTACATAAATTAGAGTTCCACTTTTTATTTTTTGTAAAATTTCATCATCTGTTAGTCTGAAATACTCAATTATAAAT
>NZ_CALACG010000189.1 GCF_937890585.1 uncultured Campylobacter sp. | reverse complement strand
CTTGAGTGTATCGCAGCCTCAAGGCTTGGCGCAAACAAGCTAGTCATCGGACAAAACCACTCTGGCATCGGCATGTTTTTTGACCACAACGAGGCGCACACGATCCTTGATATCTACAAAAACGACCTAAATTTAGACGTGATCGTCCTACCTGAGCTAGTTTATTGCAACAAGTGTAAGACACTAGTTAGCACCAAAAGCTGCCCGCACGGACAGCACCACCAGATCAAATACCACCCAGACGTGATCAAAGAGCTGCTATTTAACGGCATAATGCCGCCAGCTATACTAGTAAGGCCCGAAATTTCAGCGCTCGTGCTAAGCAAGCTCTATGTAAACCGCTTCAAAGACATACAAAAGCTCTGCGACGATCTTTTTGTAAATTCTGGACTGCTTGAAAACAAGACCGACCGCGACTTTTACGAGGAGCTCATGAAGCTTTATCAGACATCATCACTCACTTAAGGAAATTTATGCAAAAGCTATTTTTGACATTTTTTGGATTTGGACTTTTACCAAAGGCACCTGGCACTTGGGGCTCAGTGGCTGGAGCTGTGGCAGCTTATTTTGTGTTATATTTTTTCTCATCTACTACGCTTTTGCTAGCTAGCATTTTGTTATTTTTGGTGAGCATCAGCGTCATTGATGATTTTGAAAAAAAGGTAAATTCACACGACGAGAGCTTTATCGTGATCGACGAGGTTGCTGGCGTTTGGCTCGCTATCGCCATTAGCGGAGCGACGATCTCTCAGCTAGTGCTTTCGCTCGTACTTTTTAGGGTGCTTGACATCAAAAAACCATCGATCATTGGCAGGATCGACCGCAACGTAAAGGGCGGACTTGGCGTTATGGGCGATGATATGGTTGCTGGATTTTTCGCTGGCATTATTAGCGCGATGATATATGGCGTGGCTATGAAATTTGGCGTAGTTTTGCCGTAAGCTGAGCTAGCTATCTTGCTGGCTCTTTTTAAATTTAGCCATCCCTACTATTTTTCCATTTTAAAAACTCATCCCACTCCTCTTTTGAGACTAGAACTTTATCGTTAGAATTTATCTCATCCATGCCTGCAAATTTCTCTTTATCATGGACTTTTCTAAAGACTATCATATTATAAAGTGAAAATTTTAGCTCTTCAAAAATGCTTAAATTTTTAACATTTTCAGGGATTATCTCATTATCATTTTTATCGCTATTTTTACCACCCAAAAACAGCAAATAAACAAGCGGGGTCATGAAGCTAAATCTTAAAAGTATGGCTAAAAAGCAGTTTATAAAGCCGTGATTGTATTTAATGCAAACATAAAAGCCAAAAACAGCGTAAATGGCCATTATAAAAAGCACGGCATAAAATATGTAAGATAGCCCAGTATCGTTTGAAATGCCAAAATACTCGGCCGCTTCACTAAAAATAGCTACAGATATAGGAAATATCACAAGCGGAACGATCAGATGTAGGCCGATCAAGTCAAATTTACTCACATAGACTTTTATATTTCGCCTGCCAGCAAAGATCATAAACAAAATAGCTAGCACTATCGGCACAAAGATCAAACTAGCATAGAGATCATTGATGTCCAAATTGCACTCCTATTTTTGCTTTGTAAATTTGAGTTTTGCTAACGACGTTTTGCGTTCTTAAATTTAAAAAAGCTAAATTTACCTACGATTTTTGCGGTTTTCTATGCCGATTTTTTCACTCTCTTCTATCTCTGTAACATAGCTTGGATTTTTCTTTTTAGCCTCTTTGTCTAAAAAGCTAATGAGCTTTGCGTCGGCATTTTGGTGAGAGCAGATTAGGATTATAAAATTTATGTAGTTGCTAGCCTCTTTTGGCGCACTCTTATCTTTTTTGGCCGGTATACTAAATTTATCAGCAAAAACTTTAACCAGATCAAAAAGCTCGTTTTTGCTTAAGCTATTATCGCTTGCAAGCTCTTCAAGCTTCTCGATTGTAAGTATCTCTTCTTTAATAGGTGTAATTTTATTAGCAGGCTTGGTCTCTTTAGTATTATCTTTCAAAAGCAGATAGATCAGCACACAAACGGCAGCTATCAACAATGCACTAAAAAAGACTATCAAGCCCTTTACAAACATCTATAACCTTGAGCAAAGTGAGCGTTTCGTAAATGCGGCAACGCTCATAAGCACCATCACAGCAATACTCACCCAGATAAAGTCAGGCACCGGTAGCGGGTCTCCAGCTGCATATGAGTGCATGCCAGTTAGGTAGAAATTCACGCCAAAATAGGTCATTATGATCGACCAATAGGCAAAAAATGAGGCAACAGCAAACGCGTACTGGTTATTTAGTCTTGGTATAAATCTCATGTGAAGCACAGCCGCGTAGACAAGGATCGAAACTAGCGCCCAAGTCTCCTTACTATCCCAGCCCCAGTATCTACCCCAGCTCTCGTTCGCCCATACCCCACCAAGGAAGTTTCCAAGTGTAAGAAGGCTTAGTCCTAGTATCATCGCCATCTCATTTATGCGAGTTGCCTCAAGGATGTTGCGTGAAATTTCCGCATGTGGCTTTTTCTTATTTTGTAAGATGATAAGCAGTAGAGTAAAGCCACCAAGCAGCGAACAAAGACCCAAAAATCCGTAGCTAGCGGTAATGATAGAAACGTGAATAGTCAGCCAGTAGCTCTGAAGCACAGGCACAAGCGTAGTGATCTGCGGATCCATCCAGCTAAGGTGCGCGACAAAGAGCGTAATGCCAGCTAGTATAGATGTCAGCGCAAGTGCGATCGGACTGCGTTTTGCAAAGACTAAGCCAGAAAGTCCAAGCGCCCAAGCAATATAGACCATCGACTCGTATGCGTTACTCCAAGGTGCGTGCTCGGCGATATACCAGCGAAGCCCAAGACCTACCGTGTGTGCCAAGAATGCTAGGAAATTTACAACATAGACAACCTTTACGATGCCATTTATCTGAACCTTAGGAGCTAGCATCTTAACAAAAACGAAGAATAAAAGCGCTAGGCCTGCCAAGAGATATATCGGTGTTAGGCGGTCAAAAATTTGGTATTTATTAAATATAAGCTCGATATCTATCTTTTTCTCACTTGGCATAACAGCAGCGCCGTATTTGTGCTGATACTCTGAAATTTTATCAAGCGCAGCATCAGCCTTGCTCCAGTCATTATCTTTAGTCGCCGCATCAACTGCCGTAAAATAGTCCCTCATCATGCCAACAACACTATCAGCCTCTTTTGGCGTGAAATACATCATCGCAGAAGCAGGCGAATACCAAGAGTGTGACGGGTCATCTTGTTTTGGGAAAATTTTGAAAATTTCACCGATAAATATCATATAAAATACGTTTAATCTCTCATCGATCTTGATCACATCTTTGTCAAATGTATTGCGTGAGCCTGGGTGTTTGCGGTTGGCGATCTCTGTAAATTTAGTGAGTTTATACTCGCTTCCACCATCTTTTGTGAGTTTGAAAAACTGATCAAAGCTTCCGTATTTGGCATTTTCATCGACGCCAAGCTCTTTTTTGAGCTCTTTGCTTTGTCCAAGCGCGATGATCTTTTCGTTTCTCCAAAAATCAGGCGTAACCATGATAGAGAGCATAGCTTGATTTGAATTTAAACTACCAATACTATCGCCTCTATGAATTTTGTTTAAAATTTCTTTGCTAAGCGTATCAAATGGCTTCATCCTGCCATCTGGACTCTGCACGATGAGCCTAGAGAGCTTATCAGCATGCTCTTTGCTGATCTGTGGAAGGAAATCCTCAGCCCTTAGTGAGCTAAAATTTAGTCCCAAAAGCAAGATAGCGATCATAGCAACTGCTTTTTTGCCACTTTTTGTTGATTCATTATCGATTAGTTTTGCTAGCTTTCTAAAGCGGCTACCTGGGTTTATCACGTTTAGCAAAAAGCCAAGACCAAGCAAGAAGTAGCCGATGTAAGTTGGAATTTTGCCCGGGTCTTTATTTACAGATAGGATCGTGCCCTTTTCATCTGTGTCATAAGAGCTTTGGAAAAATCTATATCCATCATAGTCAAGCACGTGGTTCATGTAAATTCTGTAGTCAAACCCAGGCGCGTCCGTGCCATCTTTTACCACGACCTCGCTTGAGTAGCTCATCGGCGAATTTGAGCCGGGGTATCTTTTGAGTTCAAAGTCTTTTAAGAATAGACTAAATGGCAGTTTGACCTGCTGAGCGCCCCATGAGGCGTTAAATTTCTGTCCAGCCACGGCTAGGCGTGATGGCTCCATTAGGTTGTAAAAAATATACATCTCTTTGCTCTCGCCTTTGTAGCTAAGCTCTGTTACCACTGCGTTAAACTCGCTATCTTTTGAGCTAACTAGCTTTCTTGAGGCGTGTGTTGAAACTAGTCTTGGGGCGAAATTTATATTTGCCACAGTGTAAAGACTGCCAGTGCCAAATTCATTCACACCACCAGCTGCAAGCTCTGTCTTTGAGCTATCAGCCATCGTAAATTTTGAAATTTCTACGTTTGAAGTGACTGTAAATTTTCCATTTTCTAGCAAGAAAAGTACATATTTTTTCTCTTCGCCTGGTTTTGCATTAAAGATAAAACTGATATCTCCAACTCTAGCCTCTTCTTCTTCGAGTAAGAAAATCTCTTCGCTATCGCTCTCGTTTGATACGACAAATTCAATAACTGGCTTTCCTTTTTCGTCATCTACAAATTTATAGCTTGCATTTGGTACAAATTCTTTAAATTTTAAACTGGCCTCACCGTCTGCTGTTTTTAGCTTTAGAT
>NZ_CALACG010000188.1 GCF_937890585.1 uncultured Campylobacter sp. | reverse complement strand
GCTCAACGCCTTTCTCTCGTAAGACCTCGGTTATCGTCTTAAATCCTGCGCTAATGGCGATCTTGTTCGCATTTACCTCTTTTACTGGGTCGATATACTCCCAGCCTTGTGATTTAAACGTGAAGTGTCCTATTAACTGCTTATAATCGCTTGGCTTGATGCGTCCTGCGATTAGTTCGCACTCCATCCACATTTTAAAAACTTCGTCGTGAAATTTTCGCTTTATGAAATTTTGTATCCTTTTAAAATTTCGGCGCTCTGCGATCGTGCCTTGACGGATGGAGCTATAATTAACCTCTCTTAAATCGCCAGTATAAGTGGAGTAGCTAAGCCCTAGCGAGCGAGCGACATCCCTATCGGTGCTTTTTAAAAAATACTCCATATTGATAGGATTGTGTGGCTCTACAAATTGCGGAGTGATGCCATCCTCCAAAAACGTAAATGTGCCAGTCTGCACGCTTTCAGGTAAATTTATCTCTTTTTGTCTTATCTCGCCATCATCGCCGTACTCGACATTGCCAAGTATCGATCCCTCATCTTTGTGAGTAAAAAACCCAGTTAGCTCACTTGCAAGCCTTGCGCGGTCAAGCTCTGCTTTTTTTAGCTTGTCTTTGCTGTGAGTATCAAAGATCGCACTTGCTAGCTTGCTTACGCCTCTTTTTTGCTTTGAAAGTGATGATTTTTTAATATGTATGATCTCGGATGCTGGGATTACCTCATATTTGCCATTTTTAAGCAGGCGGTAGTATGCTTTTGGCGTCATCTCTCGCTCGGCATCGTATTCTATGCCGTAATATATATGTTTGCTCTCGTCGGTTAGGTCGTTGTCTATGTCTTCGGCGTCGATTAGCTCTATTTGTAGCATATCGCCTTTGTGTAGCTTGATAAATGCCTCGCCGTCGCGATAAAGCGCAGTTAGGATCATCTCCTCATAATCGCCAAAATCATAAACGCCATATTTGCAGCATATATGTTCCCACTCAAAAAATGATTTTTGCACTGCTTGATTAAGATTTTTCTTTGGCGTGGTTATATCAAGGATAAACCCTTGCTCGCCGTAAATTTCACTGCATAGCGTCTCAAAAAAGCCACTTGTTAGAGATACCGACGTGCTTATGCTGCGTGCTTGTTTTCTTAGCTTTGCACTTACTCTGTCGATGTCTTGATTGCGCAGTAGCTGGCTTATCTCGTATGAGTTTATTCGGTTAGGCTCTAAGCTTGGATATTTGAAAAAATTTATCTTTGGTTTTACGCTTATGTTTTTAGACAAATTTTGCTTTGTTTTTCGCTTCATCAATACCTATCCCCAAAAATATATGTTTTGCTAGTTGCTTTTGCCTTTTGTGCGTCTTTTATGATGCTTGCTCTTATTCTTCTTAGCTCGCTTATTAGCTCTAGTGGGCTACGCTTTACGACTTTTAAGTTATCAATCCAGTATTCTTTTATCTCGATGCCATCTTTGAGGTTATCCAAAACATCATCGATCGCGCTGTCGATTAATAAAATTCTCTCTTGTGTAGTCATCAGCCTTTAGCCCTTTTGCTTTTTTGGCTCATTTTAGAGAAATTTATAAATATTTTTTACAAGTGAGAAAGAGGGGATTTAAAAGCTATCTACGCAAAATCTTTATAAATTTTGGCATCTTTTAGCTCGGTTAATATGCTTTCAACTTCATTATTGATCGCATTTTCTATCTCATCGCTTAGATCGATGCTGCGCTTTAGCTTATTTGGCAGCGAGTAAAGCTTATTTGATACGGCAGTGGCGATGTCGCTCAAGTCTTTTTCTAGCCTATCAATAGCTATTACTTCGCCTTTTTCTTTAGCTAGCCTTAGCTCCTTTAGCTCCGCATCTGCTAGCTCTTTTTTAGCTCTTGCTTCGCTTAACTCAAAGCTCTGGGTGGCAAGTTTTATTTTGTAGCTTATATAGTCGTCAATGCAAGCCGTCAAGTCCCATTTATTGCGCTCGATCTTTTTTATAATGCCCTCGCTTTCTAGCTCCTGCACTCTCCTATCGGTTAGCCCTAAAGCGTTACTTAGCTCTTTTGTGCTTACTTGCATTTTAAATTCCTTTTTAATTTGTGCCAAATAAGCTCATATCGTTTTCAACCCTTTTTCTAAACTCTTCTTTCTTGACGTTTAAATTTACTAGATATTGCTTATACCTTGGATTGCCTTTGCAAAAATTTTCAATGATAAAATCCGCCATGTCTGACTTTTTCATCTCGTAAGCTTCGCAAAGCTGCTCAAAGCGTGATGCGTTTTCTACGCTCATATTTAGATCGTATCTTGTCTTTTTTACCAGCACCTTTTTATGAATTTGCATTTTTAATCCTTTTTCGTCTTAGCTCGTTTTTGATAAGTTTTGCCGCTGCGTATGCCAGCACTGTTATATCCAAAGCTTCGTTTCTCTCCCTAGTCTTGACGTATTGCAATTTTGTATATCCTCTTTTATTTTTTACCTCTTGCAACTTCTCGGCGGTGAGTTGCAAAAAGAATTCGTTTGTGAAATTTTTGTTATAGTGAAAATAACCCTCGCCAGCTTCTTTTATGCTAAGCAGCCTAAAAAACTCGCTTTTGCCTTTAAATGTGCCTATGTTTATCAGCCTAACGCCTTTTTTTAACACTCTTACTTTGTTTAAAAATTCTACTTTTTGGCTTGCCTCGCTTGCACCTTTTGATGCTATGAAATTTGGCGCTAAGCTCACAAAATCATAAACTCGGCTGGAGTTAAAGCCACTATCAATTAGTGCTAACGTAGTGCTTAGGATTTTGCCGTCCTCTCTTTTAAATTTACGCTTTAGCTCCCTAAAAAGCTTTTGCCAAACTTCATCTTGATCGGTATTGCCATAAATTTGCTTATAATCGATGTTATAAGCTTCATATCCTTTGCACCAGCCGATAAAGATAACCTCAACGCGGTTTCCTTGTATATCCACACCAGCAGTTACAAAGCTTATATTTTGTGATAAATTTTGATCGTCATACTCTTCGATCCTATCCAAAAGCTCGTTTTCGTTGAAACTTGTATTTGGTGGCTCATAGGCTAGAGCCTCGATCGTATTTTTAAATGTTTGAATTTTTAGCTCGTCGCCCTTTGCGTCAAGATAGTTCTTGACTATCTCGCTCATTTTGTAAAAAGGGCTGTATATGGCGTTTAAAAAAAATCCTGCTATTTTTGATTTTGGATTTTGTGCTATCCATCGCCCATTTTTTACGGCTTCGTTCTTGTCTTGCTCGCTTAGCAGGCTACCGCACTCGCTACATTGATATTTTACGCTTTCGTTTATCAGCTCTTTGTGTTCGTCTAGCTCGTATATGATGCGCTCGAATATTAGCTTCTGCTCATGCTGACAAAAAGGGCACCTTACAAAAAATAGCCTTTGATCGGAGTTTATAAATTCTTTCTCGATCGTGCTAGCGCCTGAAATGGTAGGCGTCGAGCTTATGACTATTTTGCGGTCGTAAAATGTAGCTGTCCGCCTTTGTGCCAGCTCTATGCTGTCGCCCTCTTTAGTAGCTTCGCATCGATCCGCCTCATCAACTAGCAAAACTTTTATAGGCTTACTTGCTAGCTTTGATGGAGAATTTGACCCAACTAAAGCTAAATTTCCGCCCCTAAAGTTTTTAATAAGTATTGTATTATTCGCGTCGTTTGCATTGATTAGCTCGCTTAGCTCGTGCGTATCTCGAAACATCGGAGCTAAACGCCTTTTTGAGTAGTCCTCTGCGTCGTCTTTGTTAGGTAGCATAAACAAAATAGTGCTTGGCTCTTGGTGGATGTAATAACCCAAAACATTATTTATTAGCTCACTCTTGCCTAGCTGTGACGCCCATAGCAAAATGACCTTTTCACGTTTTGGATTTGAGATTTCGATCATAGGCTCACACTGGTAAGAAAAAGCCTTAAATTTTCCAAAGCTTGATGAGCTTTCTTTACTCAAAAATCTATATCGCTCCGCCCACTCTAACAAATTTAAGCGAGGCTTTATAAAAATGGATTTTGCAAAGATTTCTATAATTTTACTCATTGATTTGTATATAAATTTAAAAAAGGGGCTTTTGAAGTGATAACCGATAACAAGTGTATTATACCCTTTATTAGGTTATTTTGCAAATAAAACGAGTAATTTTTAAGCTATCTTTTAGTTTTTTGCCTTTTAAATTTTTGCTTTTTTAAGGCTTTTTCTTAAAAAAGACAAATTTTAAACATCCAAAACCCAACTTTCTATAGCTAAAAACGATAACGAAGTGCCTAAAAAACGATTATAACCCCATTTTTTTCGCGGTTTGCCACCGCATCTAAAAATAAGGGCTGAGGAGGACCCATGAGAATTTTTTACTCTATTACGCCACTATTAAGAGATGGGATTTTTAATTGATGCTTAAAGCGTATTTGTAAAATGTCATAAACATAGCGATAAGCTCGGCGATTATTGCTCTTTTTTCGGCATAGATATATCCTTTGTATTCAGCGGAGATTAAGCCGAAATATATGCCGTATTTGTCGGAGCGATGTTAAATTTTATATATATTTGCATCCATTTTTAAAGAATTCTCTTATCTCATTTAGCTTTTTTGTCTTGATGCCTTTTATTGATAGTAGTTCATCATCGCTTGCTACTTCGATCTCTTTGAGCGATCTATACCCTGCGTTATATAAGGCTCTTGCGCTTGGCATATCTTTTAAAATGCCTTTTATAAACAAACTTATCAAAGTCTCATCATCTAAATTTTTAAAG
>NZ_CALACG010000187.1 GCF_937890585.1 uncultured Campylobacter sp. | reverse complement strand
CATGAAAAACAACTGCACTTTTTTAGAAAAATTATTAGATGGGGCTGAGGTTGAGTGGAAGCCTTTGAATAAAATCGTTACTACAATAACAGCACCAGTTAAATTAAAAAGAGAAATGTATTGTTCTACAGGCTCTACTCCAATAATAGATCAAGGAGAAAAATTTATTGCTGGTTATACTGACGAAAATTTTGAAGCCATTCCTTCAAATGAATATATTATTTTTGGGGATCATTCAGAACATATTAAATATGTTAATTTTTCTTTTATACAAAGCATATATTTTTACCTTTCTAAAAGAGAAATTTCTTTAGAAAATGCCTAAATATCGTGATTTAATTTAGTATTACGCAGAATTTCTTTTTTATTAACTAAAAATTTCATTAAAATTTATATTTAAATAATAACATTTCATCGTCCCAAACGGACCCTCCTTTTTGTAGCGGTTAAGACTTTGCTTCCCCCTTTTCTGGCTTTTCCGCTTACACAAAGAGGAGTTTTCTATCTTTTAAAATCAAATTTCTTACCCTTCTAAACTCAAATTTCACAAACGTCACTTTCTTTTTAAAATTATATTTTGATAATGGTTTTAAAAATTATAAAAGCAAAAACCTTGTAAAATTGCGAGCTGTTATCAAGACTAACTTTTAAAAGGTGGCTAAAGAGTTGAAATTTTTAAATTTAAAGCTTTTTTACAAGGTGCATGCATATTTATCGCTTCTCTTTTTTATCCCACTTGTTGTAGTTTGCTTTAGCGGTGCGATCCTCGTTTATAAAGACGAACTAAACAGCCTTTTTATCCCAAATATCGTAAATGTAAATTTAAACAAAGAAAATTTAAACAAAAGGATTAGCTTTGATGAGCTAAGAGATATCATCGCAAGCAAGTTTGGCGGCTACGAGATGGTTGGTGTAAATATTGATGCAAACCCTAAAAAGTGTGACAAAATTTGGCTAATCGAGCATAATGACAGCAAAAAAGAGTGGAAATTTATCTATTTTGATGCTTTTAGCGGCAAGATAAAGAGTGAGCCACTTGCGCACGATGAGGGATTTTTCGGGGTTTTAGCGCATATCCATGAGGAGCTTCTTCTTGGAAAAAGTGGCAATATCATCCTCTTTTTAACAGCTATTTTTACATTTTTTATCTGCATTAGCGGCTTTGTGATCTACCGTAAATTTTGGCTAACCCTGCTTAGACTACGCATAAATGGGCTAAATGTTTTCATGAGCGACATCCACAAGATAATAGGAATTTTTTGCACGCCAGTTTTACTGCTCATTTGCATAAGCGGCGCTTGGTGGGAATTTAGGATGGCACGCATGCCAGAGTTTAAAAATGACTTCGTAATAGACGCAAAAATTTATAACAAAAGTTTATCCCTTGATGAGTTGGTGGCTAGATCGAGAAAGGACATAAAAGGCTTTGAGCCACACTTCATATCGTTGCCTTTCATGCAAGGAGCAAACATCCGTATCTTTGGCTATGTGATATGGCAAAGCTTTTTGCATAACGAATACTCAAGCGTTATCACCTACGACAAAGAAAGCGGCAAGCTAGTTAGTGTCCTAGACATAAAAAATGCAAATTTAAGCGAGAAAATCCTCTCGACCTTTAGAAGATCGCACTTTGGAAACTACAACCAAACTACAAAATTTATCTGGTTTATAGTGGGCATCTCGCCGTTAGTTTTGAGCATCTCAGGACTTTATTTGTGGATTAAAAGAAATTTTAAAAGGAGAAAAAATGAAAAAATTTTTAATTAGTTTGGTTGCATTAAATTTGATGCAACCTCAAATTTACGCTAGTGAAAATGACAAGGTTTTAGAAGCGGTCGATGTTGTGGAGAGTGAGCGAAGAGACGATGCAAACTACTTTGCAAAAGAGCTTGTAAAGAGTACAACTAGGTTAAATTTAACCTCTCGCCAAACGCCCCAGTCGCTAACTGTGCTAACAGAGGCCAGGCTAAAAGATCAAGGCATCAAGGACTATTAAGTGCTTCTTAGAAATGTCCCTGGCGTTACGCTAAATAAATGGGATGAGCGCGTATATCCGACGGCTCGTGGCTTTGCGATAGATTATTACTTGCTTGATTCGATGCCTAGCTTTGGTGGCTTTAGTCTTGGTGCAAATGATATGAGCTTGCTGCCTTATGAGAGAGTTGAGGTGGTAAAAGGGGCAAATGGCCTACTTGCAGGCGCTGGTAACCCAGCTGCAAGCTTAAATTTCATAAGAAAAAGGGCAGACTCAAAGGAGCTAAAAGGAAATTTTGGTGTAAGTGCTGGCTCATACGATAGATATGGCGTAAATGGCGATGTGCAAACGCCTGTAAATGAGAGTGGAAGCGTCAGAGCGAGGCTTTCATTTATGCATGAGAAGTCGCACTCTTATATGGATTATTACAACCGAAAAAATAGCGCGATTTACGGCGTAGTCGATAGTGACATAGGCGATAACTCATGGCTTAGTCTTGGTGCGTTTTATCAAGAGCTAAAACGCCACGGCGGTAGGTGGGGCGGCATGCCAGCTTTTTACACAGATGGCTCTAGGACAAATTTTAGTAAAAATGAAATTTTCTCTCAGCCTTGGACTAGGTGGGACATAAAGACGCTTGATTTTTACGCTGATTTTAAGCACTACTTTGAAAATGAAGCGAGCTTAAATTTAAGCTACTCATTTAGACGGGCAAACACTGACTCAAATCTACTCTACTACGGCGGAGCGGTAAATTTAGACGGTACTGGCAATATGAATGATCTTAGCATTTATGCAAACAAAAGAGAGGAGAACATCCACAACGTAGATGCATACGCAAATATCCCTTACGAGATAGCAAATTTATCTCATGAGTTTGTCTTTGGCGCGATGTATAACAACTATAAAAAAAGTAGCGATAAGGTAAGTAGCTACTGGCTGCAAAAGACCACGCCAGCAGGACTTGCTTACACAGCTAGAAGCAGGATTGATTTTAAAAATTTACACCTTGATGATCCAAAGCTACCTTACGAAGATCAAAACAATAAAGACAAAACGATACAAAAGGCATTTTACGCGGCAAATAAACTATCAATCACCGATGAGCTTAAATTTTTGCTAGGTGCCAGGGTGAGCTACTACAAATACGAGATCGAGGGTGGTAAAGGCAATAGAAATTTCACAAATGAGATCACACCATATCTTGGCGTCACTTACGACATCGGAGCAAACCACACTCTATATGCTAGCTACACGAGCATATTTAAACCTCAAACCGCAAAAGATGCAAATGACAAATATCTTGATCCTATCCAAGGCAAGGACTATGAAGTGGGCATCAAAGGCGAGTATCTTGACGGGGCGCTTCAAGCAAGTCTTGGTGTCTTTAAGATCGTGCAAGACAAGCTTGGCATAAACACTGGCAAGAAAAATCCAGCGACAAATGCCGACATATATGAAGCTGGCAAGGGCGTGACAAGTAAGGGTGTCGAGCTAGATCTAAACGGCGAGATCACTAAAAACTTAAGCCTAAGCTTTGGTGCAACGCACTTTAACGCAAAAGATGCCAAAGGTGAGAAGTATGCCACCGACTCATCAAGAAGCACGGCAAATTTATTTGCAAAGTATGAATTTAGGGACTTTAGAGTAGGGGCTGGAGCTATGTATAAGAGTAAAATTTACACTGGCAAGGGCGCAAGTGAGATCACGCAAAAGGGCTACACCTTGGCAAATTTGATGTTTGGATATAAATTTGCTAAAAACTTTGATGTGCAGCTAAATATCGACAATCTCTTTAATAAAAAATACTACGAGGGCATCGGCAAAAACAGGATGGTTTATGGCGATCCACGCACCTTTAATCTCAGCTTCAACTATAAGTTTTAGCTAAATTTACTCTAATGCGCCAGCTAAATTTCTAGTTGGCGCCATTCATTTTTTGCATAGTAGGTGTATAATTTCAAAAAACTAAGGAATTTGCATTGCTAAAAGTGGAAGTGATATATAAATTTTGTATCGTCTGTGTTCTTGCCTGTGGGATCTGCCTGCTTGCATTTACTGGGCTAAATTTCGCCATGGGCGAGTATAATGAGTGGATGATGAGCGCGCACAAATTTGCAGGAGCTTTGATCGTTTGTGCTGTGATCTTGCACCTTTTTAACCGCAGAAGAAAGCTAGTAAAGCTCATAAATGAGATGATCGATGTCACCACGCACCGCAAAAATCCAACGATCTGCAACATGGACCGCATCATCGCCTCGCTTGAGCCTTACAGCATCAGTGAAATTTCACGCATGCTTGGCTTTGACGAGGCCCTGTTTTGCAAGAGTTTGCGCGAAAATGATGTTAAATTTAATAGTCCCAGCCAGACTTTGCGTCAGATCGCACGCATGAACGATGAGAAGATATTTTTCGTGCTCGTTCTCATCGTCGAGGCCAAATTTGGCAAGAGATTTTGCGGTGCGGTAAGTTGCAATGTCGGAAGAAAATTTTAGTGCTCGCTATGCGGCTGCCACCTCTGCTCCTCAAGGTCGATGTGATATAAAAACGTCCTAATGACCTCTTCGTCGATCTTTGGGTCTTTGTTTAGCTCACAAAGCGCCTTTCGCTGCTCATTTAGGATCTCAAAATAGGTCTGCCTGACCTCGTCGCTGATCTCGAAATTTTCATTTGAAAGCTCGAAATTCCAAACTTCTTTGAGTTTCTGAAACAAGAAATTCTCCTCATTGCAAAATTTCTCGCTTTGAAATTTAAGCGAAGCCTCTGCGATCGCCTTTTTTATCTTGATCCTTGCAAGCTCATTTGGCATATGGTCGTTAAAGTCTGGAAATTTCACACTTTTGATGAGCAGTGGCAAGCTTAAGCCCTGAACTACAAGCGTTAGCAAGATCACAACAAAGGTGATAAACAAGATGAGGTCTCTATGCGGAAACGGCTCGTCTCCAGCCATAGCGGGGATAGAAAGTGCTGCAGCCAGCGAGACTACGCCCCTCATACCTGCCCAACCGACGATAAAAGGTGTCGCTTTGCCTGGGTTGCGATCGTCCGCCACGCTGATATAGCGCTTCATAAACATCGTGATATAAACGGCGCCATAAGATGCCATGAGGCGGATGATGATGAGCACGGCAGTGACCAAAACGCCGTAAGAGACCGCCTCAAATAGCGAGACGCCGCTACGCTTTAGCCCTGCTAAAATTTCAGGCAGGTCAAGGCCGATCATGGTAAATGCAAGGCCGTTTAGTAAGAAAATAAAGTTGTTCCAAACTGGCACTGCGTGGATCCTTGTTGAAGCGGTAAAAATTTCATTTCTTTTAGTCGAGAGATAAAGTCCGCCACAAACCACTGCTAAAACGCCGCTAGCGCCAAGCTCCTCAGCCAAGATATACATGATATAAGGCGTCGTGATCGTCATTATCGTGTCGCTGTTTTCATCAGTCGGTAAATTTTTATGTAAAAAATATGCCGCAAGCGCCACCACAAGACCCGCTAAAACGCCACCAGCCACCATCCATAAAAAGGTCGTTGCAGCCTTGTACCAGACAAACTGCCCAGTCGTGACCGCAACTGCGGCGAAGCGAAAGATGATGAGCGAGGAGGCGTCATTTAAAAGGCTCTCACCCTCCAAAATAGCGCTGATCCTGCGCGGGGCTTTGACAAATTTAAGGATAGCTGCCGTGCTCACCGCGTCTGGTGGCGAGACGATAGCTCCTAGCATGAAGCCTAGGGCGAGCGAGAAGCCAGGGATCACTAAATTTGCTATCAAAGCAACTGCTGCTGCGCTTATGAAAACCACGATAAAGGCGAAACTACCGATCGTACGGCGCCATTTATAGAGCTCTTTTAGCGAGTTTGCCCACGCAGCCTCGTAAAGAAGTGGCGGTAAAAATATGATGAAAATAAGCTCGGGATCGATCTTGATACTTGGTAAATTTGGCACGAAGTTAATGGCAAGCCCGCCAAGGACTAATAACACTGGATAGGCGATTTTTAGGCGGTTTGAGACCATCACTAAAGCGATGATGATAGCTAGCAGTGCAAAAACTAGCAGTAAATGTTCGATCATTTTTGTCCTTTAAATTTCTTTTTTATTAATGCCTAGGCTATCTTTTACGCCAAAGCCGTCTATCAGACATCTTTTTACTAAATTTGCGATAGATCTTCTTGAAATTTGAGCATTTTCGTTTTTAAATTTCTCGCCTTTGCTCCAGCTCGTGACCTCATAGTCTATCTCGTTAGCGCCACTAAACCACTGCGGGCGTATCAGCGTGTAGTCAAGGCCCGAGTTTTCTATGATCTTGGCTGAGTTTATGTAAGAGCTTGGAGCACGCCTACCACTAGGCACTTCGCCCTCATAAATGCCATAAGACATTATCCAAACTAGCCTCTTTACTCCAGCTTCTTTCATGGCGCCAACTAGCGAGCTAGCCATAGCTTCAAGCGATCCTGCAAGCCCAGCATAGACGCTATCCGTGCCATTTAAAGCCTCTTTTAGCTTAGCTTTATCTAGGACGTCGCCTTGCATTAGCAAGACTCTGTCACTTTTAAATTTTTCTAGTTTTTTAACATCTCTAGCATAAAGGAGTAAATTTACGCTCTCAACACTTAAAAGCCCGTCTATAACGTAGCTACCAAGGCTCCCGCTTGCGCCTAAAAGTAAAATTTTCATATCTACCCTTAATGTTGCTAGGTAAAATTTAGCAGATAAACTTAAAATGGCGGGTAGAGAGAGATTCGAACTCTCGGTGAGTTGCCCCACACACGCGTTCCAGGCGTGCTCCTTAAACCGCTCGGACATCTACCCAAGAAGAAGGTGATTATATCTTCATTTGCCTAATGCTTGGCTTTTAGAGCTTTAGTCCCAAGATAACGACATCTTTGTACTCGCCATCCATCAGGCAAACGCCGGGCAGTTCGCCCCATTTTTCAAAGCCAAATTTCAAAAATAGTTCAAGGCTTGCTTCGTTTTTGCTAAAGATTAGCGCGATGATATTTTTTAAATTTAGCTCTCTAGCTTCATTTAGGCTGTGGGCTAAAAGCTGCTTGCCGATACCCTTTTTAAGGGCTTTTTTAGCGACATAGATGCTTATTTCTACGCTTATATTGTAAGCGATCTTGGGATTAAAGTCACTTAGTGAGCAGTAGCCTAAAATTTCATCATTTTCTTTGTAGATAAAGATAGGACGCGAGCTGCCGTGGGCGTTAAACCAAGGCTCTCGCTCCTTTGTGCTAACTGGGCGCATATCCGCAGTCGCACTTCTTTCTAAAATGTAGTCGTTATAAATTTGCGTGATCGCAGGAAGATCGCTTGGCTTTGCCCGTAAGATCAAGCCTAGCCCCTTTTTGCCACCTGATAGACTGGCTCTAGCTTTGCTGCGATCTCTTTTAGATCTTTGATCCTACTCTCGTTTGATGGGTGAGTGCTTAAAATTTCAGGCACTTTGCCACCGCTCATCTTGCTCATCTTAACCCAAACTTCGACCGCCTCTTTTGGATCGTACCCAGCTCTTGCCATTAGCTCAGTGCCGATGTGATCGGCTTCGGTCTCATGTGAACGAGAAAATGGCTTCATGATTGCATATTCGCTAGCTTTATTTAAAGCATTTACTGCAAAATCACCAAGACCAGTAATAGCTGCTAGTAAAACAATACCGATATTTTTTGCCTGATCTGCACTAGCTTGCTCCCTGCTGTGCTCCCTAAGTGCGTGGGCGATCTCGTGACCCATGATCGCTGCTAGCTGAGCGTCTGTCAAATTTAGTCTCTTGATGATACCGCTGTAAACTACGATCCTGCCACCTGGCATACACCAAGCATTTAGTGTATCTTCGTTGATGACGTTTACTTGCCACTTCCATTTTAGGGCGTCTTCTCTAAATACGGTAGTTTGAACGATCAGCCTTTTTGCGATATCCTGAACTCTTTTTGTGAGGATCGGATCGACATTTAGCTCGCCTTTGTTTCTGGCGGCTGTTAAAGTTTTTACATAAGCTTGGGCCGAGCTTTGCTCCATTACTTCGGAAGGTATTGCCATAAACTGACCACGATCAGCACCCACGGCGCCTGACTTTGTGACGCTCGTGCAGCCAGTGATAAGCAAACTAGCCGTTAATAATGTAAGTAAAATCTTTTTCATTTTTATCCTTTTTGGATTAAAATTTGGCGTATTATAGCCTGAGTTGGATATGCATTGTTAAACGAAGGGTGAAATTTAATTTTTGCGATTTCAAAAATAGAAATTTACTATTTTGCAAATTTTAAACTTTCATTCACCACTAAGAATTAACTACTAAAATTACTCGAAATTTATCTGAATATAAACCGCATGCGGCACGATAGTGCCATTGCATGCACTTTGAACGTGCGAGGGGATTGGGGGATTTAAAAAGGGGGATAAGGGGACGGCTTCGTAATTCAAGTCCCCTTGTCTCCCTTTTGATAAATTTACATCTCAAAGTAAATTTTAAAATTCCATTCACTCGCAAGAATTGACTACTAAAAATTGGCT
>NZ_CALACG010000186.1 GCF_937890585.1 uncultured Campylobacter sp. | reverse complement strand
ACGACAAACTAAAAGAGATCAAAAAAGAGTCTATGGATAGTTTTGGCAAGGCAAAGAGAAATTTCTTACTTTCGCTAAAAGACGCCAAAACGACTTGGAAGAAAGATATAAATTTCAAAAAATTGCCATTAATAATGATAATAGGCAACGAGGGCGCTGGTAAAAGCGCTTTTATAAACTATTCAAATATCGAATTTCCTCTATCTGACAGCCTAGATACATATAAAAAGATACACCAAAGTACGACAAATTTTAACCTTTATGTATCAAAATTTGGCGCATTACTAGATACTGAGGGCATTCACTTTGCACAAGAGAGTCTCTATCAGCCAACTGCAACAGAGGAGCTTCCTGAAGATGATATAGAGAAAAATAGAGACTATCTACTTAAAAAAGGCGTTTGGAATGAGTTTTTGCACTTTTTAAAGAGAAATGACTTTAACTCAAGACTAAGCGGTGCCGTGCTTATTATTGATACTAAAAAATTCCTAGAAGGCACTCAAGAGTATTTTGACGAGCTTATAAGATATATGGTAAAGAGGATAAATGACTGTGAGAAGCACCTTGGCATTAAATTTCCTATTTATGTAGTCTTTAGCAAGCTTGATCTTATAGATGGTATGGGTGATTATTTCAAATTATTCAATGAAGACGTGGCAAATAAAGCACTTGGTATAAATTTAGACTCAAATTTCACCGCCCAAACGCTTGAGACAGAGCTTAAGGGCTTAAGCGACTCACTATTTAAACACCTAATGAGCAAAAACTCGATCTCGCACATGCTAGAAGATAAAAAACGCTCATATTTGTTCTTAAAACAGCTTGAAAATTTCTTTGTGCTGGTAAAAGATTTTGTTACAAAACTAAGCTCTCAAAATGCTCTTAAAAACACATCTGTTATAAATGGAGTTTATTTTGTAAGTGCATATCAAGAAAATATCCCTATAAACTACCTTACAAATACGATTTGTGATAAATACAGCATCAAAAAACCACTTCTTAGAGCGGTAAATAATTACAGCAAACAAAGCTACTTTGTAAAATCATTTTTAAAAGAGATCGCTTTTAAAGCAAATGTAACGAAATTTGGCGCACAAAATAGATTTATTAAATTTGTAAATTTCGCTCTAGTGGCTGCACTTTGTGTGGGAGTTTATTTTGGTTCTAGTTATATTTTAAATATCAAAAATACAAAAGAGCAAACTGCGGCTAACAACGTAGATAAAATTTCTAACTATCTTGATAGCAAAAAGTATAAAGACCTTACCGCCACACAAAAGATCGAGCTTTTAAATCTGCTAAAACAAAGTCTAAACGACTACCCAAGGATCTTTAGCGGTGATACTAAATTCGAGTACATCACTCTTGATACCTCTTATAAGGGTTTTGCACCTGTCAAAGCGCTTTATTACGATCTTAGCGCTGACTTTTTCAAAAATACAGTTTTAACTGAGATGGAAAATATCCTAAAAACAGAGAGTGATCCAGATAAGCTTATAAAAGCCTTTTATATGTATGATGGATTATGCTTTAAAAATATGAATAGAGAAGACTTAGACTCAAAGGACCTAGACTATATAGACAAACACCTATTTATCCTGTCAGCCCTATATGGTGCAGTAAGACCCTTTGACCTGATTTCACCATACAGGCTAGATTTTTTGATGAAAACAGAAATGGGTAATTTGTACAAGTTTTGGCAAGACGAAATAGCAAAAAAAGTATTGGAAGATGAGGATTCAATAGTAAACCTTGCAAGTGATGAGTTTTCGAAAACTATAAAAAAGTACATAAAAGATGAAAAAATTTTAAATATTGAGTTTTTTGAGAATGTAGATGGTAACTTAAAAAAACACTCTACTATTTCAAAAAAGGCAAGGGGAAAAATGTTATATTTTATGACAAAAAATAAGATCGAGGACATAGAAGACATAAAAAAATTTAATTTAGATGGCTATTCTTTTTCTGAAGAAAAGTCAACAAAAGATAGGTATGTTTTTATTGCAAGTAGATAGAAACATTATATCGTATAGAAGAGGGGATTATCTTCTCTTTTTGTTTGCATACTATGAGTGAGTCCTAATAGGAGAAAGCACCGAATATGCCCAGATAGTGGTAAATGAATGAGTGTAATTAGTTATATAGATAATAATAAATAAATTTTAAATTATTTATTCTTATACTATTTTAGTGTTGACTGATAATCAAAAATTGCGTATACTTAAAGAATAAAATCATGAAATTATTATTACTAATAAAAAGTACAAT
>NZ_CALACG010000185.1 GCF_937890585.1 uncultured Campylobacter sp. | reverse complement strand
ATATAAGTATTTTAAGTTAAATTTTAATTATTTTACTTAAATAATTATTTTAATTTTAGTTTTTAAAATAGTAGATTTAAATTTTTCTTCCATATAGATCTTTATTTAATTTATGTTAATATTAGTCGATTTTCAAAAAAAGGAGTTTCAATGAAAAAAATCACAACGCTCGCCATAGGTCTACTTTTGGCTGGCTGTGCATCATCCAACGGCGTAAAATCACCCGAAGATGGCATGATGAAAAGCTTTGCAAAATGCGCCCTAAAATCAGATAGTACAGTCATTATGCTAGTACCAAGTCGTGGCTTTCTTGCTGACGCAATAGCTAGCGCAACAACTAGTGTTTCAAACAACGACGGAGGTTTTTACAACAATCTAACGGATAAAATACAAGAAGGTGTGGATGCCTTTGTCATCTACGGCGAAAGTGGGATGAAAACGGAGTCACTCATGTCAAATGTCTTTACGAGACTAAAAGAGCGTAACGTAAATGGTATGCAGTTTTGTATATCAGCAGGAATAGAAAAGAGCGAGAAGCTAAGCAAACTAGCAGATGAGCTTGGTATAAAATTGAGTTTTGTGACACTTCCGTAAATTTATAAATTTAATAGACAATTTAAAAAATTTAAGAGAGAAATTTCTCTCTTAAATTTAACTACTGACAACCCTCGCATTCGATCGAGCGGTCGGCCACGTCGTTTAGCTTTTCGCTGTCTGGTGACTCAGAGCGTAGATAATAGGTTGATTTTAGTCCAAGCTCCCATGCAAGCGTGTAAATTTCGCTTAGATATCCGCCACTTGCCTTATCTAAGCTCATAAATATATTTAGACTTTGACCTTGATCGATCCATTTTTGGCGGATCGCACCTGCTTTTATAAGTATCCTTTGATCAAGCTCATAAGCTGGCGTGTAAAACTGCCAAGTATCAGGGCTTAAATTTGGCACAACATTTGGGATCATACCGCTTAGGTTGTGTTCGAACCACTTGCGTTTATAGACTGGCTCGATGGTCTGAGTGGTGCCAACAAGGATCGAGATCGAGCTAGTTGGAGCGATCGCCATTAGGTAGCCATTTCTCATGCCGTCACGCTTGACCTTCTCTCTTAGCTTGTCCCAGTCGCAGACATTTTCGTCAAATAGCCCACCTTTGTCGTTTAAAAGAGCCTTTGCGTTCTCGTTTGCAGTGTCTATCGGCATGATGCCTTTGCTCCATTTTGAGCCTTCAAATTTTGGATAGATGCCCTTTTCTACGGCTAAATTTGAGCTAGCGTAGATGGCGTTGAAGCTTATATTTTCCATTATGCTGTCAATCAGCGCCAAATGCTCATAGCTGCCCCATTTTACGTTTTTCTCAGCTAGCATTTGCGCCTCGCCCATGACGCCAAGGCCGATCGAGCGAGATGATAGGTTTGTGTGTTTTACCTTTTTGTGTGGGTAGAAATTTAGGTCTATAACGTTATCAAGCATTCTAATAGCTATCGGCACGACACGCTCGATGTCCTCTTTGCTGTTTATCTTGCTTAAATTTATACTTGCAAGGTTGCAAACTGCCGTTTTGCCCTCGATGCTCTCTTTTTCTACGATGAAAATTTGCTTGCCTTTTAGGCTATCAAGTGCGCTAAGTTTTTTGGCTTTTTTAGTTATGCCACTATCGACCGTGACGTCTTCCTCTTCGTCAAATAGCTCCTCGCCGCCATCTTCATAAGTGATCTTGATCTTATAGTAGTTTGGCGCTGTGTTTTGGAAAATTTCGGTGCATAAATTTGAGCTTCTGATGATGCCCTCGTGGTCGTTTGGATTTGCTTTGTTGGCGTTATCTTTAAAGCACAAAAATGGCATGCCCGTTTCAAAATAGCTAGTTAAAATTTTCTTCCAAAGCTCTTTTGCAAGGATGGTGTTTTTCTGGATATTTTCGTCGTTTTCATACTCCAAATATCTCTTCTCAAACTCCTCGCCGTAAAGGTCGCAAAGGTCGCTTACTTGAGCTGGATCAAAGAGGCTCCAGCGGCCATTTTCTTTGACACGCTTCATAAATAGGTCGTTTATCCAAAGTGCAGGGAAAAGCTCGTGCGCACGGCGTCTCTCTTCGCCTGAGTTTTTACGAAGATCGAGAAAATCGCTCACGTCCATGTGCCAAGGCTCGACGTAAACGGCTATCGCGCCCTTTCTAGTGCCTAGCTGATCGACCGCTACTGCGATGTCGTTTGTCACTTTTAAAAATGGTATGATACCGCCAGCTGCGTTTTTGTGTCCGTCGATACTGCCGCCCATCGCACGCACCTTGCTCCAGTCCCAGCCAATACCGCCGCCAAATTTTGAAAGTAGCGCCATCTCTTTGTAGCTATCAAAAATGCCCTCGATATTATCAGGCGTGCTGCCTACGTAACAGCTGCTTAGCTGGTGGCGTGTAGTCCTTGCGTTTGAGAGCGTTGGGGTGGCTAGCATCACTTCAAATTTAGAGATGAGGTCGTAAAATTTCTTAGCCCAGCCTTGGCTGTCTAGCTCGTTTTGTGCAAGAAACATCGCGATCGCCATAAACATATGCTGTGGCAGCTCGATCGGCATACCGCTCTTGTCTTTGATGAGGTAGCGGTCATAAAGCGTCTTGATACCAAGGTATGCAAACTGCAAGTCGCGCTCAGGCTTGATGTAGGCGTTTAGATCCTCTAAGTCGTACTTCTCTTTTAGTCCAGGGATGATGCGACCTACCTTTTCGCCCTTTGCGAGGTAGTCTTTTAGGTGGTTGTAGCCGTTAAAGCCAGTCACTTTGTGATAAAGGTCGAACAAAAATAGCCTCGCAGCGACAAATGTCCAGTTTGGGCGGTCGATGTCGATCTTATCAACTGCTGTTTTTATAAGAGTTTGCTGAATTTCCTCAGTCGTTATCATATCTCTAAACTGAATTTTCGCGTCTACCTCAAGCTCGCTAAGGCTTACGTTGCTAAGCCCTAGAACCGCTTCGTTTGTGTATTTTTTGATCTTGCTGATATCAAGCTCTTCTGTTCTGCCGTTGCGTTTTACTACTTTCATTTGCTCTCTTTCTTTTTTATAATTGTTATAATTGTATCTAACGGTTGTTTTTAAACTACTTAGAATATTCTTATTTTTTACCAATAAGCAATTACAACTCTTGCAACTATGATACTATTGAATTTTTGCGTGATGTTTTTGCTAATGAATATAAACATAAAATCATAACAATAACGTATAAAATATATGTTGATTTGTATGTTTGCGAATTTATTTTATCTAATCTTATCGCATTATAGATATCAAGATAAATTTTTTGTTTTTCTACAATAGGGGCTAGTTTTTGCAATACCTCCTCAATCCTTGCAAGATTACCAATAATCAAATCTATTTCTTTTTGGATCTCTTTTTCGTCAGCAAGACCAAATCTTAATCTAAATTTATCGCTTATCTCCATATCATAAAGACCACGTTTATATACTTTATCTGCCGCAAAAATCAAATCTAGTGCAATACTTCTATTTTTAGGTTCTTTTAGTGTTGTATTTAAATCATCTTTATTATGAAGATTTTTTAGGATTTTATTCAATTCCTTTTTTTCATTTTTTTGAAACAAAATACCTAAAACATTCTCTAATGTTGCTTTGTTAGTTATAATAAGTTCTCTTTGGTTTACTATATTACTTTCTAAAAAAGTTATGTTTGTATCAATATTATAATATCCAAATGATAGTCTTGTTAAATTTGCTAAATCGCTATAATCTATTCTGCTAAGCTTTTCTATTAAATTTTTGTTTTCTATATTCTCTTTATTAAATATATTTAAAGTTGGGTTTATTATTTCTGGACAAATCAATAATGTCAATATAAAACCAAGATAACTAAAAAATCTTATAAATTTAGTCACTATTTTTCCGACTTTTATAAAAGTACAATATAAAAAACCTAAAAATAAAATATACAACAAAACACCAAAAGTTACATACGATATTTTTTGTGTAGCAAAGTCAGCTATTGCGAACACAATATATAAGAATATAGCTATATTAATATTTAGCTGACTTATTTTTTTATCATTTTGTGCTAGAATAATTATTGGAACAGTAATTAATAAAATATTTAAAACATCATATACTAAATCAACTTTATTATATATGACCCAATAATTAATTCCATTAATACAGAATAAATATGTGCTATAACTTGCAATCATTAACAATGTAAAGTGAAAAATTTTATTTAAATTTGTATGATGATCGCTTGTATTTCGATATACAAGCAAACTCATATATTCAAACCATTTAGTAAAATCAATTATATTTTTTGAATTAATTTTATACCACCAAGAAGAAATTTGTCTTTTCCAGTGACATTTTTCTACTGAAAACAAATAATTTAGTAAATCATTAAGCATAAAGATAAAACTACATGATAAGTATGATACAAGAAATACTGGGGACACAAAAATACATTCTATAAATATTATTGTATTAATGATAGCTTTAAATAAAAGTACAACGGTATTTTTTAGTATAGAAAATAAAAATTTTAAAAAAAGAATTATATTGATTTTTTCTTTTTTTACCTTTTTCAAAGATTTTGACTGCTTATCTTTCTGCGTTATTTGGTTTTTACTATCCGCCAATGTGTATTCCAGCTCCATTTCCTTACAATAAAGCTCTGCTTTGTGATGGTTGCTTGCATCTATTAAATTCCCATTTTGATTTAATGTGTGTTTTAATATAGAAAATGAGTTTCTAAAATCAGAATATACTTTTTGATAAATTTCTGCTTCGGTGGCTTCTTTATTGTTTTCAAGTCTCCTTTTTATTTCATCATCGCAATCTTGTTTTATACTACTAAAACTATGTGAATCAAATTTCATATTAATTAAAATCGGCTTTTCTACGAAATTTGCACTGCTAAAATTTGGCGTTTTATGCAATCTTACTCCATAAAAGGAAGCTAATTTTTTAAATTCGCACTCGTGAAAATCTGTAAATTTCTTAAACTCGGAATTGTTAAAGTAGGCATTGTCTTTAAAAATAGTATTTTTAAAATTAGTGAAGCCGTCAAATTTATTATTTTTAAAATTTGCATTTTTAAAAGTGCAGTCGTTAGCTATAAAATCACCAAAAACATTGCACTTTATAAAGGTAAATTTTTGAAATTTAGCATTCTTTATATTTATATCTGATTTAAAAGTACACTTTTTAAAGGTAATCTTTTTAAAATTTGTTGAAGCAAAGTTTATATT
>NZ_CALACG010000184.1 GCF_937890585.1 uncultured Campylobacter sp. | reverse complement strand
TTTCCAAAGCCAAGCAAAAATTCCCAAGATGAAGAAGTAGATCATCACGTAAATGCCAGTGCTCTCGCGCTCAGCCTTTTTGCTGTCGCCTACTTTTTCTATGTAAGATACTATGTCGTCTTCAGCAGCTTTGTTTAAGCCAACTCTAGGCATCGCAGTGCCTGGAAGCATCTTTTGAGTATCGTTTATAAATTTATGCAAGTAGTCAGCACCTTTTGAGCGGATCATCATAGATAGATCAGGTGGGTTTGAGCCCATATAAGCTGCAAGGCTTGCTTTGTTGCTAAGAGTATATTTTTTATCATACTTCATATCGTGGCATCTTTGACATGCGTCAGCAAAGACCTTTTCTTCAGTGATCTTGCTCTTTGCATCTGCGTCAGCTGATACCTTTTTAAGGTAAGCAACTATGTCAGCGATCTCAGCGTTTATATCGCCGCCAGCACCCATAAATGCAGTCATCGGATAAGGATGCTCGTCGTTAAATTTATGAGATAGTTTTACAGCCATAGTTGGATTTTTGATGAGTGCAGCTAAAAATCTCTCGTCATAAATTTTACCAGCTGTGCTAAGATCTGGTGGCACTACGCCAAAGCTTTGGCTAGCTGTCTCAGCGTCCATACTAGCTGGCATGCCAGCTGCTTCGATGCCGTGGCATCCTGTACATCCAGCTGCTCCAAATGTCTCAGCGCCTTTTGCAGCATCACCTTTTGCAAGGTCGATCGAATTTATATCAGCCCAAAAAGCTGTATAGTCATCAAGAATTTTTTGTGCTGTCTCAACATCTTTTGTAGCTGCTTCTATACTAGCTTTATTTCCGCTAGCTTTTGCAGCCTCGAGCGCCTCTTTTTTCTGCTCTAAAAAGTGTTTAGCGTAGTCAGTATCTTCTTTTGAGAAGTTATACTCAGCATTTGCAGTATGCGGATGAAGCTTTGTGTGAGCGTAAGGCTCGATGCCCCAGTATAAAATACCTGAAAGGATAACAACGATGGCAAAAATTTTAAGCTCTTTCATGATTAGCCCCTTTTTCTTTCAAGTATTGTGATAACTGGAAGTGCGATTATAAATAGCACTAAAAATAGTAGTGATGCGTAAAATCCTATCCAGTCGTTGATGCCGCCTGTTGGGAGCTTGCCATATATAGATAAAACGATAAGGTCAGCAACTAGCACCCAAAACCATACGAAAAATAGTGGTCTTTTGTGAGCTGGTGCGACAAGGCCGCTTCTATCAAAGAGTGGTATAAGCATAAATGCCACGCCCGCAAAGGCAAACGCGATAAGACCAATGTTATAAGCTGAAATTCCTGCTATATCAAAGAAGAAGCCACGTAAAATTTCATATTGCCACAAGAAGTACCACTCTGGGTAGATGTGTGGTGGAGTTTTTAGTGGATTTGCTGGCTCAAAGTTGATAGGATCCATCGCAAAGCCAAAATGATAGCAAACGAGATACATAACAAATATCATAAAAAATGATACATACATGAAGTCTTTTGCCAAAAATCCTGGCCAAAATGGTATAACTTTAGCTTTTGCTCTGTCGCCGTGTAGATAAACCTCAGCCTCTACATCAAAGTCGATATCTTCGCTTGTTAGGTTATTTACGTGTGGAACTCTTAGTGAGTAGAAGTGGATAACCAAAACAACGATAGTTACAAGTGGTAGCAAGCATACGTGAAGCATGAAAAATCTTGTAAGTGTCGAGTCGCCAACTGCATAATCGCCTCTAATCCACTCAACCAAAGCATCGCCGATAACTGGCACGCCACCAAAGAGCTGAGTGATAACAGTAGCCGCCCAGTAGCTCATCTGACCCCATGGGAGCATATAGCCGCTAAATGCCTCTGCTGAAAAACAGATAAAAAGCACCATACCACTTACCCAAATGACCTCTCTGCCTCTTTTGTATGAGCCATAGTAAAGTCCAGTAAGCAAGTGGATATACATGATAAGAAAGATAGTCGATGCTGAAATCGCGTGGATATGACGCCACAGCCAGCCGTATTCAACCTCTTGCATGATAGTGTAATTTACGCTATCAAAGGCTAAATGTATGTCTGGTTTGTAATACATCATAAGCAAAAAGCCAGTGATGATCAAAAGTAAGAAAAGTGTCGTTAGGATAACGCCCATCGCCCAAAGGAAATTTATATTTTTTGGGATCCAGTATTCGCTAACTAGAACCTTCATAAGTTTTGTAAAAGCTAGGCGCTGGTCAAGCCAGTCAATAACGCCAGTTGATTTATGAGATAAAGACATCGCTAACCTCCTAAGCTTTAGCTACTAATTTTTCATATTCTGGGCTTGTTTCGCCTAGAACTAGCTTGGTTCCATCTATCTTAAATGGTGGGATATCAAGCGGTCTTGGTGGAGGTCCGTATGTCTGTATGCCATCAGCGTTAAATTCGCCGCCATGACAGGCACAGACAAAAATTTGCTTGCTAGACTTGTACTCAGGGATACATCCTAGGTGTGTGCAAAGTCCGATAAGAACTACATATCTCGCATCTCCAACGACTACATCTCTCTTGTCGTTTTTAGCCATATCTGGACTTTTTTTGAGGATAAAAATAGGCTTTTTACGCCACTCAACCTGTCTCATTTCGCCATCTTTGATCGGGCTTAGATCGACAGTTGTAAAACCAGCAGCTTTTACGCTAGGGAGCGGATCCCAGGTCTTTTTCATGGCAACTAGTGACATCGCGCCACCCACAGCTGCCACTGCACCAAACGCAAGGCCGATAAAGCTTCGTCTTTCTTGCTTTACTGACATTAATTTCCTTTCTATAAATAAAATTTAAACGATTATACTCCCAAAAAATTAAAAAACTATAATCTCACAATATAGTTTGTAAAAATAAAGTGGATTTAAGCTTTTTTT
>NZ_CALACG010000183.1 GCF_937890585.1 uncultured Campylobacter sp. | reverse complement strand
GTATTGCCAACCAACTAAAATTTAAAATTTATAACGATCTTACGGCGTTAAATCGTAAATCAAATTTGATCACATTGCCTACAAGCCATTAAACAAAATAATAAAAGCATAAATTTGATATACGCAACAAAATTTTGCGAACGAGATAATGAAATTTACAGATTATTAAGATCAAACACGAGCCTAAATTTAGCCTCAGCTCGTCTGCTGTGCCAAATTTAGAAAACGTGCAAAAAGTAAAATTTAGCAAAGTTCACAACAAAAAACCAGCCTATAAAACAAATTTAAACAAGCCAGCAGTTTAAATTTACCTCATCAAAGCTATTTGCATAAAATAATGCGTAAAATTTTATAAATTTTATTACACACTAGGCGAGAATTTTCTCTATCAGCTCTCTTTTTAGCACAAAGTCATAGCTAAAAGCATCCACCACGACACCAGCGTAACTGCTCTCTTTTAGCATCGCTAGATACTCTTTTAGCCCTATCTCTATGCTCTCTTGCTCGCTGTCGTTTCGCCAAAGTTTCATCGCCTCTTTGCTTGTAAATGCCGGAAAATAGCTAAGCTTTTCGCCCTCATCTTCAAGGAGGATAAATTTGATATTTGAGCCCTCTTCTTCATAGACGACGCCACCATCAGGCTTTGCAAGCGCTTGGTTTAAAAGCACCGGAGCAAAAAATGTGGCCTTTTTCAAAGCTGATATCAAATTTATCTCATTTTTCTGGCAAGGATCATTTAAAAATTTATCCATCGCTTCTTGCATTTTAGCCCCTAAAAGCCTCATCTACGGCCTGGCAGATCGTGTGGATGAAAAAGATGTGCGACTCTTGAATTCTTGCTGTATCGCTTGAGCTAACGACTAAATTTAGATCACATCCTTCATTCATCGCACCACCGCCTTTGCCGCTAAGTCCAAGCACCAATGCGCCCATCTTCTTGGCACTTTTTATAGCTTCAAGGACGTTTTTGCTGTTGCCACTTGTTGAGATCGCCACGAGCAAGTCGCCTGACTGGGCTAAAGCCTCAAACTGGCGTGAGAAAACATAGTCAAAGCCATAATCGTTGCCAATGGCCGTAAGCGCCGAAGTATCGGTAGTTAGCGCAATGCCTGGTAGCGCTTGACGCTCGCTTTTATATCTGCCAGTTAGCTCGGCCGCAAAGTGTTGAGCGTCCGCTGCAGAGCCGCCGTTGCCACATATCAGCACCTTTTTACCATTTTTTAGCGTATCAGCTACCATCTGGCAAGCACGCTCCAAGCTAGCCAGCAAATTTACATGCTCGCTAAATGTCTTTTGGTGAGCTTCAAGCTCATTTTTTATCATCGTTTTTAGCATATTTTATCCTTTTTATTATCCCTGTTGTGCTTTTACCCTCGACAAAGTCAATCAGTCTGACCTCTTTTACTATCTCGCTGCCAACGACCTCTTTGCCCTTGTAATCAGCCCCTTTTACAAGCACGTCTGGCTTTATTTTGGTGATCAAATTTAAAGGCGTATCCTCGTCAAAAATGACTACATAATCAACAAATCCAAGCCCACTTAGCACGCAGGCTCTATCATTTTGCGAATTTATAGGACGCTCATCACCTTTTAGCCTCTTAACTGAAGCGTCCGAGTTTAGTCCAACGACCAAAAGATCGCCAAGCTCTCTTGCGCGCGCTAGGTATTTTACGTGTCCAGCGTGCAGGATATCAAAGCAGCCATTTGTGAAAACGACCTTTTTCTTGCCCTTTTGGCTCAAAATTTCTTCTAGCTCCTCAACGCTTTTAAGCTTGTGCTCGAAATTTGCTCCAAATGAGCTATTTAGCAGCTGCTCAATCTCGCTAAAGCTAGCCGTTGCGCTACCTATCTTTGCTACAACTACGGCTGCTGCAAGGTTTGCTATCTTTATCGCCTCTTTTATATCAGCGCCAGTTGCTAGCATGTAGCCAAGTGTGGCAAGCACCGTATCTCCAGCACCAGTGACGTCAAAGACCTCTTTTGCTTTGGCAGCAAAGATGTGTAGCCTGTCGTCATAAAGCGCGATGCCCTCTTCTGAGATCGTGATGATCGAATAGGTCAAATTTAGCTCGTCCTTTAGCTGTTTTATCGCCTTTTCAAGCTCGGCCTTGTCTTTTATCTTTAAATTTGTAGCCTCGCTCGCCTCTTTTTTATTTGGCGTTAGAAGGGTCGCGTTTTTGTATTTTGAGTAGTCGCTGCCTTTTGGGTCTATGAGCACTGGGATATTTAGCCTCACGCACTCGTTTATGATCTCTTGGCAGACCTTCTCGCTAAGCACGCCTTTGCCATAGTCGCTTAGCAAGACGGCCTTAAAATTTGCAAGGTTTTCTTTTACTTTTAAGACAAGCTCATCTTCTAAATTTATCTTGACAACACTCTCTTTATCGATCCTGACAACTTGCTGGTGAGATGCCATGATACGGCTTTTTATCGAGCTTTCACGCCCTTTTTCAGTAAGTATCAGCTCATCTTTTACATTTAGCTCAGCAAGCTTCTCTTTTATCTTTTTGCCAGCCTCGTCATCTCCTAAGACGCTAGCCACGCTCACGTTTGCGCCAAGGGAGAGTAAATTTCTCACCACGTTGCCAGCGCCACCAAGGGTGTAGGTTTCGTTATTTATCTTTACGACCTGCACTGGCGCTTCAGGAGAGATGCGCTCGCAGCTGCCCCAGATATAGTGGTCCAGCATGAGATCGCCGACGACTAAAATTTTAACTCTCTTAGCCATTTATCTCTTCCTTATAAATTCTCTTTATCTCTGGCAAGTAGTCTTTTATCGCCTCTTCCAAGCTCCAAGTCGCGCTAAAGCCAAATGCCTCGCGAGCTGGGGCCACGTCGGCCTCAGTGTGAAACTGATATGAGCCGATAAATGGGTTTTTTATGTATTCGTTGCCTAAATTTACGCCGATCTCACGCTGCAAGATGTCAGCGATATCTTGAAAGCTTCTAGCCTTGCCAGTAGCTGCGTTATAGACGCCACTTGGCGCGTCAAGTGCTTTTATGTTTGCATCGATGATATCTTTTATATAGACAAAGTCACGCTTGATCTGGTCGCTGCCCTCAAAGAGCTTTGGCGTCTTGCCGGCCAAAATTTGCAGGCCAAACTGAAGCACCATCGAGGCGGTCTTGTTTTTAAAAAACTCACCCTTGCCAAAGACATTAAAATACCTTAACCCAACCACGCTCACACCACGCTTTGCATAAATTTTATTGATATTATCCATGCTTAGCTTGCTAAAGCCATAGACATTATTTGGCGCTTCGCACTCGCCAACTGTTTGTGGGCTCTTTGCGTTGCCATAAGTCGCCCCTGAGCTTGCGTAAATCATCTTTGCGCCCAAGCTCTCGCAGATATCTAGTAAATTTACAAAGGCATTTACATTTGTTTTTATAAGCTCATCTTGCTCTTTTACGGTCGTATCAGAGATCGCTGCCTCGTGGTAGATGACGTCTGGAGCAAAGTTTCTTATCTTTTCAAGTGTGCTGCGATCGTTGATGTCGCCAGCGTAAATTTCACCCTTAAAGCCAAGTAAGTTTTTAAAATGCCCAAAGCTTTTTAGGTTGCCATTGCTAAATGTTTCGTCGTTTCTAAATTTATCCACGACAAGCACGTGAACATCTTTATAGTTTTCGTCAAAATAATGCGCTAAGGCTGAGCCGATAAAGCCAGCGCCGCCAGTTATAACTATCTTTTTTCCGTTTAAATTCATAGTGATTTTTCCTTTTTTAGCTTATTTAAAACATCTCTTACATCTTTAAAATTTATCCCATCAAGCAAGAAATTTCTACCAACACCTGCCCTTTTGCCAGCCTCAACGTCGCTTGGCTTATCGCCTATCATGAGCGAGTTTTCAAGGTCTATGTTAAACTCTTTGCAAGCATCGAGTATCATTTTTGGATTTGGTTTTCTACAAGCGCAATCCGCCTCTGGAGCGTGCGGACAAAAATAGACTTTTGTGATAAAAATTTGCTCTTTTTTGAAATTTTCTAGCATAAATTTGTTTAGAGCGTCAAACTGCTCCTGCGTGTAGTAGCCCCTGCCGATGCCTGATTGATTTGTCACGACAAAGAGCTTGTAGCCAGCCCCAGCAAAATCTCTTAAGGCGTCAAAAATGCCATCAATAAATTTGAAGTTCTCAATCTCACAAACATATCCAGCGTCCTCATTTATGACGCCGTCGCGGTCTAGAAAAAGTGCTTTAATGGCTATATTTTTATTCATTTGGTGATTATAACCAAAATATTTTAACTAGCCTCTTGCAAATTTACCTTTTTATATTATAATGCCGACACTTTTCTAAAAAGGATGAAAAATGAAAAAATTACTAATCGTTTCTGGCGTTGCAGCTCTACTTTCAACTGCTGCTTTTGCTGCTGATAGCGCTACGATCTACAAAAAATGTATCGCCTGTCATGGAGCTAAAGCTGAAAAAGTTTTCAATAACAAAGTTCCAGCTTTAACATCACTTGACGCTGCAGCTATCGAAGAGGCAATAAAAGGCTACAAAACAGGAGCAAATAAATTTGGTCTTGGCGCTATGATGAAACCGATCGCTACTCCAATGAGCGATGACGACATCAAAGCAGTTGCAGAATACATCCAAACACTAAAATAATCATAGGGGCGCTCGCCCCTTTTTCTACAAATTTAAACTCACGCCAAATTTCAAAAGCTCTTTTGGCAGATAGTCATCGATGTTGTTGATTGTATTGTTGTCTATTTCTATTAAATTTAGATTGTATTTTTTATAAAGCTCTATCTTTTGCTCTTTTCTTTTTATATACGCCTCGTCATCTTCCAAGCCCCAAAATTCAACATAGACCTTGCCTTTTGGTATGTAAAAATCACAATATATGTCCTCTTTTATCGGCACTCTTTTTTCATAAGCGTAGGCTATGCCCTCAGCAAAAAGCCAGTTTGCGATGACTAGCTCTGCCCTACTTCTTACATAGTGGCCGTCGTTTGTTCGGTATTCAGCCTTAAATTTCTCTCTAAAATCTTCTTTTTGCTCTTCTTTGGCCGTTTTTGCGGTATTTTTCATTATCTCATCTACGAAATTTTCGTTATAAACTATCCTCTCATCCCACCTAATGCTAGCCCTACCCATGTAGTAGTTTTGCATGCCACCATAGTATTTGCCAACATCTGTTACGTTGTAGCCACTGTCACATTTTTTTATAAAGCCCAAATTTAGCAAAGCCAAATTTACATC
>NZ_CALACG010000182.1 GCF_937890585.1 uncultured Campylobacter sp. | reverse complement strand
GCTTAAGAGCATATGCAGGTGAAAAGGCAGCGCCATGACTGGCGAGAGCAGGCCCTCAGCCTTTGCCATGAAAACAACCCCTGTTAAAAGTAGTGGCGCGGTTGCCCCTATGGCGTAGCTGCCAGCAAGTATTAAAATAGATATGATATTTTTTCTAATAGTTGGCAAAACTAGCTTTCTAGCCATGAAATTTTTATCAACGCCAAGTGCGAAGCTATCTCTTAACATCTTTTCATCGATCTGCGAGATCACCTTTTCAACGCTCACTTCAACAAATGGAAAGACCATTAAAGCAAGCGTAATGCTAGCTGTTAGTAGGCTCTTTGGGATATCAAGACTAACGATAAAAAGTCCATAAACAAAGATACCAAGCAGGATAGAGGGTATCGAGGCCATCGTTTGGATGATAAATTTAAGCCCGAGCTTGATCGTGCTAGAGGTGCAGTAAATTTGCCTATAAATGGCGCAGCTAACGCCAAGAAGTGCTGAAAATATCATAGATAGGATCATCAGCAAAAATGATCCTATGATGGCGTCTTTTATGCCGCCACTCTCACCTAAATTTAAACCTTGCGGATTTTTGGTTAGAAAGTCTAAATTTATCTGAGAGATGCCATTTGCAAAGATGAAATAAAATATCCAAAATATCACCGCAATGACGATAAAAACACAAAGATAAGCGTAAAATTTGACTAAAAAATCCTTAAAAGCGTTCATTGTTTTTCTCAAATTTAAAGATAAAAATATTTAGCACAAATATAAAAACAAGCAGGACAAATCCGCTTGCAATAAGAGCGTGGTAGTGCAGGCTGCCAGCCTCGCTCATGCCCATTTCAAGGGCTATTAGCGATGGTATGGTCTGTGCTTTTGAGAGTAAATGCGGAAAAAGCGGGGTGTTGCCTATGACCATCATCACGGCCATCGTCTCGCCAGCTGCTCTGGAAAATGCAAGTATAAAGCCTGAAACGCTAGCTTTTATCGACTTTCTTAAAATGATCTTACGTATAAAGTATCCCGTGCTTACGCCAAGTGCGTCAGAATTTGTTTTGAAATTTTGCTTTAGCAGACCCACGCTTTGAAGCAGGTGCGATGTAAAAAATGGCAGTATCATGACGCTAAGGATCAGACTTGCTGCTAGAACTGACTCTCCAGCGGACATTTTTAACCCTGACTCTAAAATTTTTACAACCGTGTAAAGTGCGAAAAATCCGTAGATGATCGAAGGTATGCCAGCTAGTATTCGTATCATCCAGTCTAGCACATGCCTAAGCCAAGCGCTCGCAAAAAAGCAGATAAAGATAGTAACGCCAAGCGAGATAAAAAATGAAAATATGCAAGCTAAAAACGCAACTGCGAAATTTGCGAGCAGGATATTAAAAAGTCCAAAGCTAAATGGCTCTGTGCTAACGTCCCATTCGTCATTTAGTAAGAAGTCAAAGAGGCTTACCTCTGCAAAAAAACTCGTGGAATTTAGTAGTAAAAACCCCACGAGTAAAAGCAAAAGCATGGCGGATAAAAGTGTGAAAAGATATACCCCGCCTTTAAAAATTTGCCCTGTCATTGGCTATTTTACTGGTATAAATCCCATTTTTTCGATAGTCTTTTGACCTTCGGTTGAATTTAGCACATCAACAAAAATTTGCTCGCTCTTGCTTAGATCGCCACTTTTTACGATGATGAGCGGACGAGAGATGTAGTATTTGCCATCAACTATATTTTTAACAGTTGGCTCGACGCCGTCAACGTTTAGTGGTATTAGCTTGCCTTTGTTTTGGTTTGTGATACCAAAAGAAGCGTAGCCAATAGCATTTTTATTTTCGATGATCTTTGAGACAAGTGCGCCCATTGATGGTGACTGGATGACGTTTTTGCTAACTTTAACGTCTTTCATTATCTTTTTTTGAAAGACTTCATGAGCACCGCCGCCAAGATCTCTTGTAACTACGACAATTTCATCATTTGGTAGGGATTTGTCAAGGTCGCTCCACTTTTTATACTCACCTGAGAAAATTTTGACGATCTCATCTTTGCTTAAATTTCCGCCCTTTAGCTTTATCACCTCATTTTCTGGGTTTACAGCCACGCAAAGTGCATCTATGCCAAGCGTATAGGCTTTCATATCCTTGATTTTTGCCTTTTCACTATCTTTTATATCGCGAGCTAGCATGCCAAAGTCAGCGACATGATCAAGCACGGCTTTCACGCCAGCGCCAGAGCCACCAGCTGATACGAAAATAGTGATATTTTTGTTTGGCAAAGTGCTATCTGCTTTATCCCAAGTCTCGTACTTTTCGATAAAGTCGGTTGAAATTTTAGCGATGACTGGAGCTAGTGTAGATGAGCCACTAAAGCTAACTTGCGTTTTTTCGTCCGCACCAGAAGCGAAATTTAAAGATAAAAGCAGCATTGAAGCGGCCAACATAAGTGA
>NZ_CALACG010000181.1 GCF_937890585.1 uncultured Campylobacter sp. | reverse complement strand
TCTTAGCACGCTGCCAGTTGCTGGAAGCTTTTATTTCGCGAACAAGCGCCTACTAAACGGCAAAGTCTATATGGTGCAAAACGACAAGCTGCCATTTGCCGCACTTCATGGCGACCCAGATATCCTAGCTAATGGCAATACCCGCTTTGGTCCAACTGCCCTTGTCATACCAAAGCTTGAGAGATTTCACGGCTGTTCTAGCTTTTTTGACTTCTTAAAGTGCTTAAAATTTGACAAAAACGTCCTTGAAGTCTTTACAAATTTACTAAAAGACGAGGATATAAGGTCGTATATTTTGCGAAATTTCTTGTTTGAAGTGCCATTTATCAATAAAAAAGAATTTGTTAAAGACGCCAGAAAGATCGTGCCAAGCCTAAGTGAAAACGACCTAAGTTACGCTGTAAATTTTGGTGGCGTAAGGCCGCAGGTGATCGACCGCAATAAAAAAAGGCTAGAGCTTGGCGAGGGCAAGATCAGCACAGGCGAGGGCATAAGCTTTAATATGACGCCAAGCCCAGGGGCTACTAGCTGTTTTGAAACGGCAAGGGCTGATATGGAGGAAATTTGTAAATTTTTGGGCAAAAATTTCGACGAAGAGAAATTTAACGCCGAGTTTTTTGGGTAGGAAATGACAACAAAAAGTGAAATTTTAAATTTTTTATCATCGCAAAAAGAGAGGTTGTTTTTGCTTGGAGTTACCAAGCTAGGCCTTTTTGGAAGCTACGCAAAAGATAGGGCGGATGTTTTTTCTGATATAGATATAGTGATAGAAACAGATGCTAAAAAGATGGTAAAAAACCTTGGTAGCCCTTTTTTGGTAGTTACATTTTTAGATGATTTTAGAAAAAGCGTGTCTGGTAAATTTGGCGTTTTGGTTGATATATGTGACACCACGTCTATGTCGGCGCAAACTAAAGAAGAGCTTGTAAAAGGAGCCATTTATGTTTGAAAAAGCAAGTGTAGAGCATCTTAAAAAAATATCTCAAAAAATAGGCTCTATCTTAAATAAATGTAGCGGTGGCATATATGAGGCACTTCATGATGAGGATGTGCTACAACCTGCCATAATGATGCAGTTTGTTAATATCGATGCGCTTTTAAAAGGCATACAAGAGAGCAATGACCTTGAGGCTCTGGCTATTTTTACCAAAGAAGAGATAAGGGCGATTAGCACAACAAGAAATATCGCATCGCATGAATACGAAAGGCTAAATTTAGAGCTTATAGAGATAGCGATTAGGGATTATTTGCCTATTTTGAAAGAAAAAATAGATAAAACTATAAAAACAGAAGGAGAGTTCTCTTGAAAACAGCACAACAAAGAAAAGATGAGAACATAAAAATTTTAAAGCAAGAGGGCGTGGCGGTGCTTGAGAGCTTGCCGCTTCGCTATGAAAATAGTGAGGTTACGCCAAGAGATATTGACGAGGTAGTAAGGCGCGCAGTTTGTTCATTTACAGCGATCATGTGTGCTTGCACGATCCGTGATGAGGGCTCTTTGGGCGAAGAAAATATGGCGTGGGCAAAGAGCTTTTTAGGTGATGCCTACGAGGGACTTAGTATAAAAGAAAAAGAGGTCGTTGAGGATAGAGCTGATATGAAAACAGCCGTAAATATGGGCTGGAAATATGAGTCGCTTTGGGTGCTTCTTTGGGCGCTTGGCATAGCCGAAGATATAGGCCAGATGGATAAAATTTGTGACTGCGAGTTTGTGATGAACGTCTTTAGAGAGGGCGGGCTAAAAAGCCGCTCAAAGCTTCGCAGTATGGATGAAATTTTAAGCAAGCTTGATCTAGTTTATCGCTATCACTGGGCCTGCGTAGATGCAAGGGTAAATGGCAAAAAGGCGCCTGGACTTGACGAAGAGGTCGTTATGGAGAGACGAGCAGGGCTTGAGTGGCTATGCTGCAAAGGGCAAGAAAATGACGACTTGAGCGCTGAATTTAACTGCTGGGACTATCCTGATCTAAACACTTGATATAAGAAATTTTAAGCTCAAATGAGCTTAAAATTTATCTTAATGTAAATGCTATAGGAAAGCGAAGATAGCGAGCTTCTTTTGGCTTTGGAAACTCAGAGCTTGCTTTTTTGACATTTTCTAAAGCACCATTGTCAAGCGACTCAAAGCCTGAACTTTTAGTAACCTTTAGCTCGTCTATGCTGCCGTCTGTTTTAAGCAAAAATCTAACTTCAACAACGCCTTGATGCTTCATCCTTCTAGCGTTATTTGGGTAGTTTTTATGCCTTTTCACAGCTGCTATAACCTTGCTAAAGTCCTCATCGCTTTGCGCGTTTGATAAATTTAACTCTTGGGCTACTTTTTGAGCTGGAGCTGAGGCGATAGACTTATTATTTGCTGGTAAATTTGAATTTACAACAGGTGCTGGGGTCGCGGTAGGAGCTGGCGCAGTGATAGCAGGTGTTGGCTCCACCTTTGGCTCAATTTTTGGCTCAGGGCGAGGCTCAGGCTTTGGCAGCGGCTTTTTCTCCACTTTTTTAGGTTCAGCTTTAGGCTTTTCTATCTTTTTTGGCTCTGGTTTTGGTAGTGGCTTTGGCTCGACCTTTGGTTCAGGCTTAGGTTCTGGCTTAGGAGGCTCAGGTGGTGGCGGTGGAGCTGGAGGTGTTGGCTCTGGTATCATCACTTGTTCGCTTATCTGCGGAGCCGAAGTTTGCGGCACTGGAGTGAATGAATTTAGAGCTATTTTTATAGGTTTTTGCTCGCCTATCTTTATCTCACTAAAGTTATGTGAAAGCAAAAAATAAGCCGCTGCTACATGCACTATCGCCGATACTGCTAAGCCACTATAGTTTGAAATTTTACTCAGAGACTGTTTGGATTGCAAAGTTTTCGTGTCCCTTTTCTTTTAATATATCTATGACTTTCACAAAGCTCTCAAATTTAGCGTTTTTGTCGCTTTTTAGCTGCACTAAAGTCTTAGTATCAATGGCATTTAGCTTATCTTTCAGCTCATCTTCCGAAATTTCCGCATCATCTATAAAAAATTTATTATCTTTATCGATAACGACACTCACTTTTTTCTCGTCCTCTTTTATCTGCTCTGTACTGCTCGCACTTGGTAGATCAACTGCGATCTTGCCTTGGGCGATGAAGGTCGAGATGCTTAGCACGATGGCTAGCAAAACGAGCATGATATCGATAAATGGGACAATATTTAGCCCATCTTTTTTATTTAGACGCATTTTTGGCCTTGTATCTGTTTATCATGACATCGACTTTTCTAACAAAGCCGTTGTAGATCATAAGCGTTGGGATCGCCACAAGTAGGCCAAATGCGGTCGCTTTTAGCGCTAAAGATAGACCGATCATGATACTTTTTGTATCGATGCCGCCAGCCATACCCATGTCGTAAAATGTGATCATTATGCCAGCAACCGTGCCAAGAAGTCCGATATATGGGGCGTTTGAGTAGATAATGTAAAGTGTGGTTAAATTTTTTGTCAGCGCCTCATCGAACTCTTTGATGTTTTTGTAGCTATTTATATCGACGCGTGAGTAAAAAATGATACGCTCTATCGTATACCAAAGCACAAAAAAGCTCATAACGCCCAAAATGCCGATGATTATATAGTCAATGTTGTGTTTTAAAAGTTCCATAATATCTCTTATTTTTAAAATTTGAGCGTGATTATAACTATATTGATAGTTAATGTCAAATATATTGTAAAAATGTAACCTAAAAATATTTTATAAGAAAAGAAATTTAAAGAGAATAGATCTGAAAATTAGCGCAAAACTACGTTATTAATTATATTAATTACGATAGATAAGCGCTAAATTTTATAACTTGATAATTGTTTTTAATATAAATATATGGCTAAATTTCTAGCTTTTTTACTACACGTGCGTTTAGTGCCATTTGCATGTGATGTAAAAATACATTTTGATAAAAATCACCACTATGCCCTGGGGCGTCGTAGGTTTGGACTAAATTTGCAGGCACGATGATCTCCCTTTTTAAATTTTGCTCATTTGCGCTAAGTCTTAGGTGAGAAACAAGCTGATAGATGCACATATCGGTGCAGTCGCCCATTACGACAAAGCTATCAAATTTACTTATAAATTTATTAAACTCCTGCGAGTAAGCGATGCTAAGTGAGTTTTTATAAAAAGTCTTCATCTCATTAAAAAAGTCTAAATTTCTTAGCTCATCAACTGCCTCTGCCTCATTTTGCCCTTTTAAAGCATGAGCTGGGAAGCTCGCAAACTCAGCTGAATTTGGCTCATGAGCATCCTGGATGAGGATGAAGTTTTTAAGGTCAAATTTATCCCTTGCTAGTTTAAAAGTATCTGCTATGCCCTTTGAGAGCTCACCCACACGCTTGCTAGCTAGTGCGCCTTCACAACAAAAGCCATTTATCATATCAACGCTTATAAAAGCCACTTTTTCGCTGCCATTTTTAAAAATTTCACTAAATTTAAGCGCCTTTAGGCCATTTTGCCACGCATTTAGCTCATCTAAAATTTCACTCATCACTTCTCCTTTATAGGTAAATTTATACAAAATGTCTTTGGCTCAAGGGTTATCTCTATGCTGCCCTTGTGCGCCTCTATTATCTGCAGGCAAAGGTGCAGCCCTAGGCCATTGCCCTTTAGCTTGCTCGTCTTAAATGGCTCAAAGACGATGTTTTCATTTTTTATAGAAACTCCGCTGTCATAGACTATAAATTTATGTTCATTTGGTGTCTTTTCGTAGCTTAGTCTCACCACACCTTCGTCGTTTTCGTCCTCTTCGATGGCGTCTATGGCGTTAAATAAAATGTTTTGAAAGACCATCGCGATGAGGTCAAAGTCGCCACTATAAAGGGCATCAGGGAAATTTAGCTCAAAAGTTATATCTTTTGAATACTCATAAAATTTAAGCGCCTCCTCGCACTCGCTTTTGATATCTAAAAAGTTAAATTCCTTTGGCGTGATACTAAGCCCTTTTGTAAAAAGAAGTGTGGCTTTGATGATGCGCTCAACTCGCCAGATCCCCTTTTGTATCTGCTCGACGATAGGCAAAATTTTTGGCTCAGCCCTTTTTAAAAGGGTGGAATTTAAAAGCGAGATAGAGCCTATTGGGTTTCTTATCTCGTGAGCTAGGTGCGCTGCTACTTGACCCATCGAGGCTAGGCGCTCGGTGCGTTTTTCCTGCGTTATGTCGGTAGCTGAGATGATCTTTTTATCATCTTTGACCACCTTTTTTACAAGATAAATTTGTGAGCCAAAGTTTAGCTCGCCCTCATCTTTTGGGACGAAATTTAGCGCTTTGCCAAGCTTTTGCGCCTCTGAGTTTTGCAAGAAAATTTCATCATTTTCATCAAGCACCCAAATGGCATTTGGCAAAATTTCCACGATATCTTTTATAAAACCTTGCAGGCCCATATAAGAAGCGGTCAAATTTTTATACTCACGCTCTATCAGATAGGTCTGCTCTATCAGGCTTTTTAGGCCATTTTGTATATCGATATCACTCACAGCAACTCCTCATAATCTTTTATCTCATAAAGCCTAAGCCGCTCATCTTTTAAGCCCAAAAGCTCGTTGCTAAAGCCACTTTTTGAAAAAAGCGCCACGATATCAGGCTTTATGCCTAGCCTTTCGCACTTATGAAGGACTAAATTTAAGACATTTTTGCAAATTTTTCGCTCTTTGTACTTTGCTTCGCCAACTATTATCTTGCCATTTATGCTAAAAAGCATGTCTAGCTCTATATTTTTGCTCCAAAATGAGCTTAGTAAAATGCCGTTAAATCCAAGCTTTTTAGCCATTAGCTCGCTACTTAAAAGCTCAAAGCCAAGGCTCGCGTACTCGTCAAATTCTCTTCTTATGAGCTCTAAAATTTCCTCACTCTTACCCTCTTTTAAAAGGCTTAAATTTGGCTCGATAAATCTAAACCAAAACCTTGAAAAATGGCTGTTAAAATGAATTTTATCCTCTATCTTATAAGCTCGCTCGCTCTTTTTTAAAATTTGGCGTTTGTTTTTTACTCGTGGCTTTTCTTGGCTCTTTTCAAGCACTAAAAAATCCTTACTAAAAAGCTTTGCATAGACCCTATTTGTCATGCTTTGGGGCAAAATTTTATTTACGCTAAATTTCTTCCTGTCGCTTCTAGCTAGCTTAATGAGAGCCATTTTGATGGCCTCGCCGCTGTCCTCGTCAAAGTAAAACCTAGCCATCAAATTTTTATAATCATCTAAAATTTCAGCCCTAATCGCCTCAAAAACATCGTAGTATGAGCCCTTTAATAAAAAGTCATCAAAAACAAGATGAAATTTTATAACTTCAGCAATACTAAGGTGCTTCATCCGCTCAAATGTCGATTTTATGGCTAAAATTTCGTATCCTTTGTGTGGCGGATTGTAGCATATTTTTAGAAAATTTTAATTATAATCACGCAAAAACTAAAAGGCTAAAGTTGGTAAATTTAGAGCACATTAGAAGAGATATTATTTTAAAAAAAGGGATACATTATTTCGACTACACCGCCTCAGGACTTGCGTATAAACCCATCGAGGACGAGGTCGCTGATATCTTAAAAACCTATGCCAACACCCACTCGCTAACATCATCAAACGCCTATAAAACGCAGCTTTTGTATGATAACGCTAGAAGCGAGTTAAAGCGCGCACTGGGGCTTGATGATAGATTTTACCTCATAGCCACTGGATACGGTGCCACTGGTGCGATCAAGAAATTTCAAGAGCTTTTGGGGCTTTACGTGCCTCCAGCTGCTAAAAGAAGATTTGATCTAAAGCCAAATAACGACTCGCCGCTAGTTATACTTGGTCCTTACGAGCACCACTCAAATGAGATCAGCTTTAAAGAGGCGCTTTGCGAGGTTGAGCGCATCAGGCTCGCAAAAGATGGCGGTATAAATTTCGGGCATTTGGAGCAAATTTTAAAGATAAACCAAGGGCGTGAGATCATCGCTAGCTTTAGTGCCGCCTCAAACGTCACAGGCGTCATAAGCGACTACAAGCAAATTTACACGATGGTGAAGAAATTTGGCGGTATCGTGGCATTTGACGTGGCGAGCCTTAGTGCATATGCAAATTTAGACTGCGACTACTTTGACGCGCTCTTTATCTCGCCGCACAAGCTTCTTGGCGGAGTTGGCAGTTGTGGGCTACTAGCTATCAAAAAAGTGCTAGCAAATGACGATGTGCCAAGCTTTGCAGGTGGTGGCACGGTAAGCTATGTGAGCAAAAACTACCATATATTTTTAAAGGATCAAGAGGCACTTGAAGAGGCTGGCACACCGCCTATTTTGGGGCTTATACGTGCAAATTTAGCCTACAGACTAAGAGAAGAGATAGGGCTTGCTACCATTTATGAAAACGAGAGCGAGCTTAGCGACTACTTTTGCCAAAGGCTAAGAGAAATCCCAGAGCTTATAAGCTACTGTCCGGCAAATTTAAAGCGACTTGCGATATTTTCATTTAATGTAAAAAACGTAGCTCCATACGAGCTTTCAAAAATTTTAAGCAAAGAGTATGGCATACAAACACGTGCTGGCTGCTCGTGCGCAGGCTCATACGGACATGATCTTTTGGGGCTAAAAGAGGATCCAAGCTTCACCCACAAGCCAGGTTGGGTGAGAGTTAGCCTGCACTATACGCATACCTTTGAGGATATTGATTATTTGGTGAGTGCGATAAAGAAAAGTATCGAGAAATACGCACTTTCGTGGCAGGTCAAAGACCCTTTTGACGTAAAAGAGATAAGTGGGTGTGTGGGTGAGTAAGAAAAATGTTTTGATAGTTGCGGGAAGCGACAGCGTCGGCGGTGCAGGAGTGCAGGCGGATATAAAAAGCTGCGAGGCATTTGGCTGCTTTAGCGCAAGCGTCATCACAGCCGTGACCGCGCAGAATACAAATGGCGTTAGCAGCGTGCTTGCGATGCCAGCAAAGATGGTGAAAGCTCAGTTTGAGATGGTGTTAGCCGAGCTTGATATAGACGCTGTGAAGGTTGGCATGCTCTTTAACGAGGAGATAATAGCCGTTGTAAGCGGGTTTTTAAAGGAGTTAAGAGCTAAAAATGTGCCAGTTGTCATAGACCCAGTTTGCGTGGCAAAGTCAGGCGCAAAACTGCTTGAAGACGCAGCGATCGAAGCGCTAAAAGAGCTTTTAAAGCTCGCAAACGTCGCCACGCCAAATGTAGATGAGGCTATGATTTTGGGGATTGACTTTGCAAATTTGCCTTGCGATATGGTGCTAAAGAGAACAAAAGTCGATGAAATTTGCGAGGATACGCTCTATCTAAAAGGCGGCGAAGTGGTGAAATTTAGCGAGGAGCTTTTTGAGCCTAGAGTGATGCACGGCGCAGGATGTAGCTTCTCAAGCTCGCTAGCGGCCATTTTAGCGCAGCAAAGTGATCTAATAAGCGCCATAAAAATGGCTAAAAAATTTGTTGCAAATGGGATAAAAAATGCTCATAAAAGTAAATTTGGCGCACGGCTTATAGACCATAAAGCAGGGCTTAATGGCTGAAATTTACGCTATTAGCGATGATATTTTAATGCCTGAAAATTTGGCTTTGCGTTACACTAGAGAAATTTTGGAGTGCGGGGTTAAATTTTTTCAGTTAAGGTCAAAAAAAGCGGTCAAAAATGAAAGGCTCGTAAGTGAAATTTTAAATTTATGCGAGAAATTTGATGCGAAATTTATCGTAAATGACGACGTTAGATTTGCTAAAAAGATAGGCACAAAGGCCGTTCATCTAGGCAAGGAGGACGAGGGCATAAAAGAGGCGTTTGAAATTTTAGGCAAGGACGCATATGTGGGCGTTAGCTGCTATAATGATATAAGCTTAGCCATAAATGCCGCTAAAAACGGAGCTAGCTACGTTGCTTTTGGCTCAGTTTTTGTAAGCCCTACAAAGCCAAATGCCCCAAAATGCGACCTTGAGGTGGTTAGACAGGCAAAGCAAATTTTAAACTTACCTGTTTGCGTGATAGGCGGCATAAATGAGACAAATGTCGGCTCGCTCTCTCTTGCCAAACCTGATCTTATCGCCGTCATCTCGGCGATCTACAAAGATGACAACATCAAAGAAAATATCAAAAATTTACAAAAGATAATCAAAAATTTTTAAATTTATAAGAAAATATTTATTTAGAAGCGTTTTTTTGGATTGTAAGTTCTAAAAAAGACGAGATAAATTTTAAAGAGTAAATTTGAGACAAAAGAACGAGGCAGTTGCCTGCCCCGCTAGTTAGCATTAAGCCGACTTTTCTTTGAGATATTTGTTTATAAGAGTTGTGATCTCTTCGCCGTGAGGAAATCTTGACTCATCGTTTCCGATGCGATCTTTCTTAGAAAATACAACATCTCCATTAACCTCGACGATGAAATTTCCACCATCTCCTACAACCAACTCGACTCTTGCATCACTAAAGTTCGTTTTTATTTCATCTTCTACACGAGAAGCTACCGGACGATAGTTTCAAGAGTTGCAGTAAATAATTTTTACTTGCATGCTCTGTCCTTTCTTGTGAAATAAGCTTTGATTATATAAAATTTATCCTAACGAATAGATAACACGAGAAAGGATGATTTTATGAAAAAGGTAGCCGTAATCCTAGCTGATGGTTTTGAGGAGATCGAGGCGCTAACCTCTGTCGATGTTTTACGCAGAGCAGGTGCGATAGCATCTATCGCTAGCTTAAAGGATGCGCAGATCAGAGGTGCTCACAACATAAGTGTAAAAGCTGATGTCACACTTCGTGAGGTAGAGGAGCTAGGCTATGATGCGATCGTGCTTCCAGGAGGTCTGCCTGGTGCAGAAAATCTTGCAAATGACGCCAAACTAAGAGAAATTTTGCAAGAATTTGACAAAAAAGGTAAGCTAATTTGTGCCATTTGTGCCGCTCCTATGGTGCTTGAGCGAGCTCGTGTGCTAAAAGAGCATTTTGTTTGTTATCCTGGTTTTGAAGAAAATGTAAGAAGCGACAAAAGAGGCTACGTTAGCGATAAAAACGTGCTAAAGGATCAAAACATCATCACCGCAAAGGGCCCTGCATTTTCTATGGAATTTGCGCTTTTTATAGTGAAAAATTTGCTTGGCGAAGAGGTCTATCTTAAAGTAAAAAGTGATTTACTTTATAAATAGTTTATAAAAATATTGTAATATTTTATTTTAATTATTCTACTTAAACTTAAGAATAATTTTTGTTTAGTGATAGAT
>NZ_CALACG010000180.1 GCF_937890585.1 uncultured Campylobacter sp. | reverse complement strand
CGCCAGATACGATAAGGCAAACGGCTAAAATTTCTTTTAAATTTAGCCTCTCACCAAGAAATATGACAGCCAAAATGATAGCTAGCACAACGCTAAATTTATCAACCAGCGCTACCTGATAGACCTTGCCTGCTTGCATCGCTTTAAAATACATAAGCCATGAAAGCCCAGTCGCCATGCCACTTAGCACTAGAAAAAACCAGTTTTTGGGGCTTAGAGAGCTTAGCGGTTGCCATTTTTTAGCCAAGCAAAACAAGCATCAAAATGACAACGATCGTTCTTATAAATGTCGCAAAATCGCTGTCGATGTCCTTTACGCCTAGCTTTGCAAAGATCGCTGTAAGTGCAGCAAAAACAGCCGAAAGAGCTGCGTAGATAAACCACTCTGGCATCTTTATCCTTATAAATTTAAAGGGGCAAATTTGCTTCGCCCCAAGCTAAATTTATCCCTCGTAATCGCCAAGCATATCAAGCGTAGGAGCAAAATATAAAGCCCCGGTCACTGGCGTACTAAAGTCAAGCAGCCTATCTGAGTTGCCTTTTGGCTCGCCGATAAACATCTTTTTAAGCATAAGTTCAACCGTTGAAAATGTGCTTGCATAAGCAATGAAGTAAGTGCCTGTTTTGCTGCCTTCAGTAAATGGCATATTGCCACGCACGACCTTTTTATCGTCGCCGACATTTGCAGCAGCTGAGTGTGAATTTGTAGGTTTTACGCTCTCGTCCATCTCGATGTCATACTCTTTTGAGCGGCCTATAACCTTTTCTTGCTCGCTTACGCTTGTGGCGTTCCACTCTTTCATTTTGTGGAAGTATTTTTGAACAAAAACGTAGCTACCGCCTTTAAATTTAGCATCCTCTTTGCCGACTTTTGCAAAAAGATCTCTATCTTCGCCATCAGGGTTTTCAGTGCCATCGACAAAGCCGATGATCGCCCTGCCGTCGTGGTACTTAAAGCCTTGAGTCTCATCTGTGAGCTCTGCAAATTTAAACAAAACTTCTTTGATATTTTGCGCCATGTCAAAGCAGTCAGCCGCATTTAGCGCACGGATATGGATGTGTATATCGCCCTTTGTGCTAACAGCCTCGTGCTTGTCGCCTTTGATAGCTTTAAAATTTACAAGCTCTTTTGGCAATTCTTTTGAAATTTCAAGCTTTTTCCAAGCATCATGACCCACGCCAAGGACGCAATTTACATTTTCATTTGCGCCAAATCTAACTTTGGCAGTTTTATTTAAATTTACAACCAAAGCACAAAGCTTAGCAAAGCCCTCTTTACATGCCTTTTTGTCGCCTTTTAAGACCCATGTTTGAAAGACTGTGTTGTTACCAGGTGTTTGTGTGACCTCTTGTGAATTTACACTCATTTTTTCTCCTTTAAATTTAATTTTTACGCGATATTTTCTAAATTTAGTTGCTCGTTTATCTGCTCGTCACTATCGTCAAAGATAAACTCGACCTTATTTGCACCAAAGCTCTTAGCTATAGCCTCAAGCGTATCGCGAGCTGATTTGTGGATTTTGCTTTGAAGCTGCGAGATAAGGCGAACGCTCATCTTTTTAACTTCATTTCTTGCCTCTTCGATTAGTCTATTTTTATCTTCTTCTGTAAATGTGCTACCAAAAAAGCCATTTAGCGAGTCAGGCAGCAAAAATGGTATAAATTTGCCGTTTTTTTCATCGTAAAATTTCATATCGGCGATTGAGAATTTATACTTACATGGGGGCATTTTTATCTTATAGCTAGAGTTTGCGATCTGCATGATCTCGAGTTTTGGACTGGTTAGATCGTAGATGAAATTTATCTCAAACTCAAATATCATCGAAAGCTTCTTTTCGCTTACCAACCACCTTAGGTACTCTTTGCCAAAATTTCCAAACGCATGATCTGTCTTTGTGACGATCTCTTTGCTATAAACTTGAAAAACAGATAGTTCGCCGATGCTTTTAAGCTGCGAAATTTCAGTGCTGACTGAGACATTTTCGCTATCATCTTTTGCCTTTTTTAGCGCCTTGTTTGACCTATAAAATGCAAATGCCAAAATAGCTAGCAAGATAGCTAATATCAAATTTGCGTATTCGCTCATATTTTCTCCTTTAAAGCCCGCATTTTATCCTAAATTTGTAAAACAAAAGGAATTTATCACTCTGGCAAGGTGATAGGGCTCTTATAAGGCATGTGAGCGCCTACTATCTTAGTAGTCTCGTCCTCCAAGCCATCAAGCACCTTTTCTCTTGTTTTGGCAGCTTGCGCTGGATCTACATCATAAGTGATAGATATGCTTGGTTCGACCTCTTGCACTGCTAGGACGTGAAGAAGGTCAGCTATAAAGATGATCTTGTCGTTATCTGTCTCAAAGCTTATCATGTTGTGCCCTGGAGTGTGGCCGTAAGCTGGGATAGCCATGATCTTTAGTGCCCCTTTAAATAGCGGCTTTTTATGATCAAAAAAGCTCTTATCATCCTTATAAAGCGATAAAATTTCTTTTATCCTCTCATCTTTGCCCTTCATCCAGTAGCCCCACTCCTTTTCATCTATAAAAAGTTTGGCGTTTTTAAATGTCTTTTTGCCGCCATCTATGAGCCCACCTATGTGATCAGGATGAGCGTGCGTGATGATGACGTAGGTTAGATCCTCTGGCTTTATATTGCCAAAAGTTTGCAGATCATACTTTAAAATTTTCAAGCTATCTTCATAGCCGCTATCTATGAGCGCTGTGTAGTCCTCGCACTTTGTAAACATTACGTTGTGTTTGTTTGGTAAATTTTTAGTATTTGCCACAAGCTCTTTTTGCGCCTCATCTTTGGCTATTAGCTTATCTACTGGCGCGTCAGTCGTCTTTAGTGAAAATACATAAAGCTTGCATCCGCCCATAGCTCCTATCCATACTTGATCGTTTTGCTTGCTAATCACCTCATCATCAGCACAAAAAGCTAAAGTGCAAAACAACGCAAGGCTTAATAAACTCTTTTTCATATCTCATCCTTGAATAAATTTGCGAAATTTTAGTCCTGTAAATTTAATGAAAGCTAATGCTCGCTACTTTAAAAGGTAGCGAGCTTATGAATTTAGAAGAGTTGAGTGAAAGAAAAGCCGTTTTTATTAAGCGTATCTTTGATCTTTTCTTGATGCTCAAGACCCTTTGTCTCAAGCGTGATCGTGATGCTAGCATCGCCGTAGTCAAGCTTTGTTGAAAAGCGGTCGTAGTCGATCTTAACTATGTTTGCATTTGCTGATTTTAGACTATCAGTTAGGCTCATGAGCGCTCCTGGCTTATCCACAAGCGTGATTTGCAAGGTCATCTTGCGGTGAGACTTGATAAGACCCTTTTCGATGATGATAGAAAGCACCTGAACATCGATATTTCCACCACTTAGCACCACGCCTATCTTTGCACCTTTTTTAAATTTGATCTTATCATGCATAAGCGCTGCCACGCCAGCTGCGCCAGCTCCCTCTACGACGATCTTTTGCGTCTCTAGCAAAAATAAAATCGCAGTTGCGATCTCTTCGTCATCGACCTGCACGAACTCATCCACGCACTCAACGATATTTTTAAGCGTTATCTCGCTCGCATCACGCACAGCGATACCGTCTGCGATCGTGCGGACTGACTTTGAGTTTATGCTTTTTTTAGCGCCGTAGCTGTTAAACATCGCTGGAGCGCCCTTTGCACCGACACAAACGACCTTTGTTTTTGGATTTACTTGTTTTATACAGCTTGCCACGCCGCTAGCTAAGCCACCACCGCCAACTGGCACTACAACCATATCAAGGTCGCTTATCTCATCAAGCATCTCAAGTCCAACAGTGCCCTGCCCTGCCATGACGTACTCATCGTTAAATGGATGAACAAAGGTCATATCTTTTTCTTTGGCGTAATTTACTGCAAATTCATACGCCTCATCAAAGTTATCACCTTTTAAGATCACTTCAGCGCCAAGATCCTTTGTGCCAGCCACCTTTAGAAGTGGGGTTGATTCTGGCATGACGATGCAAGCATGCACGCCAAATTCTTTTGCGCTTATCGCCACGCCTTGAGCGTGATTGCCAGCGCTTGCAGCCACGACGCCACGTTTTCGCTCCTCGTCACTTAGGCTAGCTATTTTATTGTAAGCGCCTCTTATCTTGTAAGCTCCGGTTCGCTGTAAATTTTCCTCTTTCAAATAGACATTTGCGCCTAAAATTTTGCTAAGTTTTGCACTTAGCGCAAACGGAGTTTTATTTACAAAGTGACCGATCGTTATCTTTGCTTGGATTATTTTGTTTAATGAAACCATTTTTCAACTTTCCTTTTAAAATTTATCTTTTGCCTCTAGTAGCACGCCACACTCGATGTGATGAGTGTTGGCAAACTGATCAAAGAGCGCAAATTTTATCACTTTATGGCTTTTAGTAAGCTCATTTAAATTTTCTTTTAGCGTCTCTGGATTGCACGAGATGTAGATGATGTTTTTGAAATTTTTGATGAAATTTAAGACACTTTCACTAAGTCCAGCGCGTGGCGGATCGACAAGGACATGCGAGAAGTTAAAGTCGCTTAATTTTATATCTTTTAGCCTATTAAACTCCATAACACCAGCAAATGCGCCCATTAGCTCATCAGCGTCCATGCGTAAAAATTTGATATTTTCTGCCCCATTTAGCTCACAGTTTTTAAGGGCATTTGCGATCGAGCTTTTTGAAATTTCAGTGGCAAGGACGTTTTTAAATTTAAACGAAAGTGGGATAGTAAAATTTCCATGTCCGCAGTAAAGCTCCAGTAGGTCAGCGCCACCTTGCACGCACTCTTTTGCCCAAGCTATCATCTTCTCATTTACCGCTTTATTTGGCTGGATAAAGGCATTCTCACTTAGGCTAAATTTATAAATTTGCCCGCCAACATTTAGCTCATCTATCAAATTTAGCTCCGCACTTAGCAGCTTTTGGCCGCGAGATCTAGCTAAGATCATCACATCAAGCTTGCTAGCTAGAATTTTCATGGCCGCTTCAAACTCACTATCAAGCTTTTTATGATAAAGAAGCGTGACTAAGGTGCCACTTTTACAGGCGATAAACTCCACTCCAAAGAGCTTTGTTCGCAAAATTTCATCATTTTGTAAATTTTCAAGTAGCCTTGGCATGAGATGTGAAATTTGCTCGCAAACCTTTGGACACTCATCTATAAAGACCCTTTTGCCTTTCTCGCTTGCGTGCATCGTGTAGCTAAGCTTGCTGCCCTCGTGCCAAATGCCAAACTCAGCCCTCGTGCGGTAGTGCTTTGGGCTTGAGCTAAAAAGATCAAATTTGCCATCATAAAACTCTGAAAAATTTTGTTTTATAAGATCACTTTTAAATAAAATTTGCTCATCATAAGGGGTAAAAAGAGTGCAAGAGCCGCACTCTTTTAGATAATTGCAGTCCAAATTTACGCTTCCACCTTTTTGCCGACAAATCTAACTAGCGCCCAAATCGCTAAAAATCCGCACGGAAGTGCTAGCCAAACGCTAAGACCAAATGCGACCGGCAAGTAGCCCACAAAAACGCTCACCGCACAAACGCTAAGTGCGTAAACCATCTGCGTTGAGACATGGTCGATGTGGTTACATCCTGCGCCCATTGATGAAAGTATCGTAGTATCCGAGATCGGCGAGCAGTGGTCACCAAAGATAGCACCTGTAAGCACGCCTGAGATGTTTACGATCATATATGCGTGCATAGCGTCGCCCTCTAGGCCGTAGTTTTTGCCAACAGCGTAAGCTAGCGGAATAGCTAGAGGCATCAAAATGCCCATTGTGCCGTAGCTGGTGCCTGTTGAGAAGCTGATAAATGAGCCAAGGATGAAAACAGCCACAGGCAGTATAAATTTAGGCGTTGAGTCACTTAGTAGATCAACCAAATATCTTGATGTGCCAAGCTCTTTTATGACCGCACTAAGGCTCCATGCAAGAAGCAAGATAACCACCGTAATGATCATAGTTTTCCAGCCTTTTACCCATGTGCTAATAGCCTCTTTTACATCAAAAATTTTACGCCAAACACCCATCGTGATAGCTACAATACTAGCAAGCAGTGCTGCTTGAAATAGCGATGTAGCCGAGTCTGCCTCGCCAAATGTGTCTTTAAATGTTGAAAATGCAAGCGGATGTGCGAGGGCATTTTTCAAAGCGTCGCCCTCAAGCGCAGCAAGACCGCTAAAATAAAAGCTAGTAAATGCGCCAATAACTAGCACAAGAAGTGGCACTACGGCATTTGAAGCGCTTAGTTTTACGCCCTCTTTTGGCTCAAGAGTCTTGTCCTCAAGGTCTTGAATTTGTGTTTTGCCAGAGTGAAGCTCGCCCTTTCTAGCGCGTCTCTCAGCTGCTAGCATAGGACCATACTCACGCTGCATCAAGGCAGTACAAACGATGAAAAACAAGATAAATAGGTTGTAAAATCTATATGGAATGGTCTCTATAAATACCGAATATGCGTTGATACCAGTCTCGCCAACTAGCTCATAGCCCTTTTCGATGAGCGAAACTTCAAGTCCGACCCATGTAGAGATAATAGCGATACCAGCGATCGGAGCTGCGGTAGCGTCGATGATGAAGGCTAGTTTTTCGCGGCTTATTTTAAATTTATCGCTTATTGGTCTCATGATAGGGCCAACGATAAGGGCATTTGCGTAGTCATCGAAAAATACAAAGATACCCATAAGCCAAGTTGAAATTTGAGCTGAAACGCCAGTTTTTGCCTTTTTGCTAAGCCAAAGAGCAACTGCCTTTGTGCCGCCCATCTTTGTGATAAGTGCGACCACGCCGCCGATACAAAGCACTTGAAGCAAGATGCCTGAGTCGGTCTTGTCAGCCATCGAGTCAACGACCCTTGAAACAATGCCTGTAAAGCCTTTTACGATGCCCATAAAGACGTTTTCATTGATGATATTTATGAGAAACGTTCCGCTAAAAACACCGATAAATAGCGACAATATAACGTCTTTTGTGATAAAAGCGAGTGCTATTGCCACAACAGGTGGTATAAGCGTGAATACGCCGTAAATTTCAGCGTTTCTCTTTGCCACTTCTGGATCAACACCAAAAAGCGTGGCACTAAAGAATAGTAATAATAAAATTTGTCTCACAAGAACTCCTTAAAATTTTTCTATCGCAAGCCCGGCCCAAGTCTGCGTATTTGCCATGACTTCGACCCTGTTTATATTGACACTTCCAGGCATATTTAGACAATTAACCAAAATAGTCGCGATATCCTCAGACGTGATGAAATTTGTATTTTCATAAAGACTATCCGCCTTCGCTTTATCTCCTCTAAATCTAACCTCGCTAAATTCAGTCTTGCAAAGCCCTGGCTCGATGTTTGTCACCCTGATATTAGTGCCAACTAGATCGTTTCTTAAATTTAAGCTAAACTGCTTTACAAAGGCCTTTGTAGCACCGTAAACGTTGCTGCCAGTATATGGCCATGAGCCAGCTGTCGAGCCTAGGTTAAAGATATAGCCCTTTTCTTGCTTATAAAGTAGCGGCAAAACCGCCTTTGTCGAGTAGATGAGACCCTTGACGTTGGTGTCTATCATCGCCTCAAAGTCCTCTACCTTTGCATCTATCGTCTTTTCAAGTCCAAGCGCCATACCAGCGTTATTTACAAGAACTTCGATGTCCTTAAATTTATCAGGCAAGCTATCAACTGCGTCAAAAACAGCCTTTTTATCACGTATGTCAGCTACGATGATGTGCGTATCGCCAAGCTCGCTTGCAAGCTTTTTTAGCCTATCTTCGCGCCTTGCAAGAGCGACTATCTTGTAGCCCTCTTTTGAAAGTCTTCTGGCGATCGCCTCGCCAAAGCCAGATGTTGCACCGGTTACAAAAGCTGTCTTTTTCATGGTTTTTCCTAATTGAAATTTGGTTTTAAACCCAAATTTTCTAAAAATTTGATCGTCTTTTCGTTTTGTTCTTTCATGGCATAGTCAAGCGCATTAAATCCAGCATCATCAGTCGCATTTATATCAGCGCCACTATCTATCAAAAGCTTTAAAATTTCAGGAGTTGCGTGAGCTGCTGCGTGCATGAAAACGCTTCTGTTTGTATGCTCTAGGCCGCACGTATCTTCAACCTGCGCTTGGCCAAAATTTATCATATTCATCTTGGTATTTTCATCTATGTAGCTCTCGTTCGCATTTGCCCCACTCTTTAGTAAAAGCTCGCAAAGTGCCCTGTCATCAAACTGCACAGCGTAAAAAAGCGCGCTTTTACCAAAGAAATTTTTGTGATTTACGTCGGCTCTGTTTTTTAGCAAAAGTTTAACGTTTTCTATATTTTTTAGGGCAAAAAATAGCGGCGTCTCGTCGCCTAAATTTATATCCACCCCACGCCTGATGATCTCAGCTATCATATCTTTGCTCTTGTCATTTAAAAGTGCGATGTTTAGCAGCTCGGTCAGCTCTGCGGTGGTGAAATTTTTCGAGTAGAGTAAATTTGCAAGCTCGTCAAAGTTCATTTTTTGAGCCATCATCTTTTGCTCTGTGGTTAAAATTTTAGCTTTATTTACATTTTTGCCGACACTAAAGCTTAAAAACTCATTTACCACGCTAGTTGCGTAATATGCGGCACTTGCGGTGTCAAGACCAAGCCCTTCATAAAATTTAACCAGCGGAGTTTGAGCATTTTTATAAGCTTCGCTGAATTTTTTATATTTTAAAAAGTTAAACAAGCTCTCGTTCGCCCAGTACCTAAAATACTCCATTTGAGCGTCTTTTTGGGTTTCTGCGACCTCTGGCTTTTCAAGCTCTTTGGCGTAGATGTCAGGAGCAAATGAAGCTTTTAGCAAGATCCATCTAAATTTATTTAAATTTTCTCTATAAACGCCCTCACCAACGCAGCTTTGAGACTCACTTCTCACGGCCACGCTCGCATCAAAAAGCTCTTTTACCTCTTTTAAATTTAAAAGAGAGCCATCGCAATAAAATAGCCCCTCATTCGCATAAGCAAGCTCGTTTGGAGTAGTTTTAAAGCTCTCCTTTTTAGCAAGATCACCGCACTCTAATG
>NZ_CALACG010000179.1 GCF_937890585.1 uncultured Campylobacter sp. | reverse complement strand
TCGCTAATTTACATTATTTTTATAGTCTTCATCATTTTATAATATAAAATATTATTTTAAATAAAAGATTAAATTTATATTTTAAATTTTATAATTTCACCAATATTTCACAAGGAGGATGAAGTGAGGTCTATTTCAAACAAGATCGCATTGATGCTTATAGTTCTTTTGGGTGTTTGCTTTGCGGCGATGTCGGCTGTTAGCTACTTTAACGCAAAAGAGAAGGTGGTGAAGCTTATCAGCCAAAACCAAGATCAAATTCTATCTGACATCAAGTCTGTCACGCATAGTTTTGTGAGTGACTACATGGAGGATTCGCAAAAGCTTGCCGACAAACTAACGGGCAGCGTTGGCAACGAAGATGAAATTCTTGTCCGTTTAAAATCCACAAAAGAAAATTTAAAATCAATAGTCATAGGCGCCTATTTTGCAGCGCAAAGCAACGGCTATACTTATGGCTCAAATGGTAAAACTTTAACACCAGAAAAGGACAAATACGACCCACGTGGCAGAGGCTGGTATATCGCCGCAAAGGGCAGCGGTAAAACCATCTTTACAAAGCCATATATCGATATGGTCGCCCCAGAGCACGACCTATGTATGACTTTTTCTACCCCGATAGTGGAGGACGGCAAGCTTGCGGGAGCTACATTTACTGATGTTAATATCAGGCTTTTAAGCAAAAAGCTTCTAGATATGGGCAAAACCGAGTTTGGCTATGTCTATTTTATGGATAAAGAGGGCGTTATCTTGCTGCATGAGGATGAAAGCCTTATAAATCAAGCCACAAACGCGACAAAGATGCTGGCTGCGAAATTTACTAACAGCGACTTTGACGAAAATGGCTTGATCTCATACCAAAACTCAAAAGGCGTAAATGTTTCGGCTAAAATTTTGCCACTAAATGACGATGGCTGGCTCGCAGTAGCTGCTATAAATGCTGATACTTTCACAAGCCAAACTATGCCGCTACTAAAGATACAACTAGCCTTGGCGGCGCTATTTATACTTATCCTCTCGGCATTTGTCTATTTCTTGCTCAAAAAGTCTCTTAACCCGATAAAGACTATACAAGAAAAGCTTGAGGATCTATTTAAATTTGTAACCTACGAAGCAAAAGCACCAAGCAAGCTAGAGGTAAGATCAAATGACGAATTTGGTGTGATGAGTAGGGCGATAAATGAGAACATAGACAAAGTCGTAGCCGGTATCAAAAAAGATAGCACTATGATAGATGAGCTAAACCAAGTAGCAAATTTAATGATCAAAGGAAACCTTGGAGCAAAGATAGGCTCAACTCCAAACAACCCATCACTAAATGAATTAAAAGAGCTACTAAACAAATTCTTTACATCTATCTCGGCAAATTTAAAGGGCATAACAAATGTTCTTAGCTCATATACTAAAAATGACTTTACAGCAAAGGTTGAGATAAACGATGAGCTTGAAGCCGACCTAAAGGCTATGATACTTGGAGTATCAAACATGGGCGAGGTAGTTTGCTCTATGCTAAACTCAAATTTAAACCAAGCTCAAGTACTAGAAGAAAAAGCCAAACTTCTAGCTAGCTCAGTATC
>NZ_CALACG010000178.1 GCF_937890585.1 uncultured Campylobacter sp. | reverse complement strand
TAGCTAGCCACGGTATAAATTTGACCTCAAATTTAGGCAGTATCGTTTCTACTCCGCTAATCGCTATCATCTTATGTTCTACTATGGTTTTGCCTTTTGCGATTTTAGCTTTCATGAAAGCAAACCGCGAGAAACCTCGCGAGACCGATCCTTGGGCTTGCGGATTTAAATACAGCTCTCGCATGCAAATGACGGGCGGCCCTTTCACCGGCGATCTAAGACGCATAATGAACTGGCTGTTTAAAGGCGATAGAAAAGTCGTAACCAAGGGCTATTTCAACCCGATCGAATACCACAACCATCCAAAAGATATCTGGTGGGGGCTATTTTACGAGCCTGTGATCGAGTGGAGCAAGAAAATAGCCGACAAAATAGGCATAATGCAAAGCGGCTACACCAACGTTTACGCGCTATATATCCTCGTATATCTTTGTGCGATACTAGCGGTTAGCTACTTTTTGATATAGGGGGCGTGAGATGGAAATTTTACAGGCTATATTTTTAATGATATTTCAAGTCGTCGTCATCGTCTTAGTCGCGCCCTTGTTTGACGGTATGGCCAGAAAACTAAGAGCCAAACTACAATCAAAACAAGGCAGCGATTTCTTTCAGACGTATCGCGACATCATAAAGCTATTTAGACGCGGCAGGACCGTGCCTGAGTGTTCTCACTGGGTATTTAGATGGGCGCCGTTTTTCCTATTTGCCACTTCGGCGGCGATACTAGCGGCTATTCCTATTACTTATAGCAAGAGCACGATTTTTGGAGCTTACTCCGATATTTTCGTGATTCTTTACCTTGGCGCGCTTTTGAGATTCGTATTTGGCGCCGCATCTTTAGATAGCGGTAACCCGTTTGCGGCTACCGGCGGCGGACGCGAACAAATGCTAGCCGTTTATGTCGAGCCTGTTATGATAATGTGCCTAATCGTCGTTATGCTAGCGGCAGGTACTTCAAATTTGGTCGAGATACAATCAATGGTAAAAAGCGGCCAGATCGGATATCAGATCCCAAGCTTTGCGGTT
>NZ_CALACG010000177.1 GCF_937890585.1 uncultured Campylobacter sp. | reverse complement strand
ATCGCTTATTAAATTTCCGATCACATGTAACTTATGAGCAAGTCCCATTTTAAATTGACCTTAAAAATTTTTATTAATGCTAAGACAATATACCTTAAATATTTATAAAATTTATTTATCTTTCACTACTTCTAAAAACCCAAGTCCGCAGTTCATACATCCACTACCAACTCCCACATCAAGGATCAAATTTATAAGCTCTGGCTTTGCTTTGATGTGCCATTTTGCAGGCCATGCTCTGACTGGCATATTGTTGTTACCGTAGTAAAAATAAAAAGGTTTTTGTAAATTTTGCCAAAGTAAATTTAGCTCAAACTCGCCCTCATATTTATACCCCATAAGTGTTTCAAATCTTTGAAGCGCGTTGGTTTTCATCATTTCAAGATGCCTGGAGTCTTGCGGCTCAAGATGCACTTTGTATCCCAAAAGTCCAACGACCGAACACGCAACACATCCTTGAAAAGTAGCTTCATTTTGTGAAATTTTATGCTCTTTTGCTGAGACAGATGTATCAAGCAAACAAATATTACCAAGTTTTAATCCATCTTTTAGCACAGCAAAAGCGATCGTTTTTTCAAATTCTGGTATAAATGAGCTAAATCTTATCTCTAAGCTTAAGCCATTTAACTTAAAATCAAAATTTGATCTTTTAAAATTTTTACCGCTCTCTTTATGTGTGTATCCGTCATGTTCAGCTTTTGGCAAATAACTATAAATATAGCCTTGTATGAGCTTAGATAAAGACTTTGCTATTTTTAAATTTTGAGTTGGAAGGCGTGAATTTATAATAATCATCCTTGCTCCTTTGTTATTACTAAAATGGATTATAGCTCAAAATTTTGTAAAAAATAGATAACTATATAAAATAAATTTTTTAGAATTTATTTTTTATTTTAAAATAATATGGATAAATAAAATCAAAGACTTATTCTAAAATTTAAATGCTCTTTTCTTGACATATAATAATGTTTTTTGTATAATCTCAATTCTTTTTTAAATAATCATGTCTTGCTAGCTCAGTCGGTAGAGCATCTCACTTTTAATGAGGGGGCCGTTGGTTCGAATCCAACGCAGGACACCATTTTTTGGGTTTATGACCCTTTCGTCTAGTGGCTCAGGACTCTACTTTCTCTGTGTAGGAACAGAGGTTCAAATCCTCTAAGGGTCGCCAGATATTTTAAATTTTAGGTCGCTTAGCTCAGTTGGTAGAGCGCCACCCTTACAAGGTGGATGTCATAAGTTCGAGTCTTATAGCGACCACCATTACTTTAGGTGCAGCGGTAGTTCAGTTGGTTAGAATGCCGCCCTGTCACGGCGGAGGTCGCGGGTTCGAGCCCCGTCCGCTGCGCCATCTATTTTTTATCCATTTTTTTATTTTATTTAATCCTTTTAACTCAAAAAATAGTTTTTAGAGAAATTTTACTCTAAAATTTGATTAATAATAGCCTTTTGTCTCTTTTTATAAATATTTTTTGACCAAATTTTCTATACAAAAAGCTCAAGTAATTTTACCTAACATCAAATATTAAAAATTTATAAATTTAAATAAAAGTGTGCAAAATATAAAGAAAAGTTAATATTTTTATCTCATAGTTATTAAAAAATCAATATAATCACGTAAAATAAGCAAAAAGGAAAAACATGGCACTTGAAAATGTACTAAGAGCGATTGAGGATATAAAAAATGGAAAAATGGTCGTTATGGTCGATGATGAGGACCGCGAAAATGAGGGCGATCTAGTCTTTTCAGCAGCTAGTAGCGACATGCAAAAGGTAAATTTTGCCATCACTCATGCAAAGGGTGTGCTCTGTCTTGCGATGGACGAGGCGAATGCAAAAAGGCTTGATTTGCCGCTTATGGTAGCCAAAAACACATCGAGCCATGAGACAGCTTTTACGGTCACGATCGACGCAAAAGACGCAACAACGGGCGTGAGCGCATATGAGCGCGATATGACGATCAGGCTTGCAGCTGAGGCTAGCTCAAAGCCTGAGGACTTCGTGCGCCCAGGACACATTTTCCCACTTATCGCAAAAAATGGCGGTGTGCTCGTTCGCACAGGCCACACCGAGGGCTCAGTCGATCTTTGCAAGCTTGCTGGCGTTGCTCCGATGGCTTCGATATGCGAGATCGTAAAAGAAGATGGCACAATGGCAAGACGCGACTATCTAGAGGAGTTTTGTAAGAAATTTGAGCTAAATATGATCAGTGTTTCTGACTTGGTTGAGTATAGACTAAGCCATGAAAGCCTCATAAGAGTTGGCGAGAAAAGTGATGTCAAGATCGCAGACTGTGCTGCAGTAAGATATGATATCACCGATCACAAAGGCAAAATCCACTCAGCTTATCTTTTTGGTGAGCCAAAGAGCAAGGCAAATGTCAAATTTCAAAAGATACTTGCCGATCACGAGCTTTTGAGCAGTCCAAAATACGAAGAGCTTTTAAAAACTATCAAATTTCTAAGCCAAAATGGTGGAATTTTGATCTTTTTAGATAGTGACAACTCAAATACTAGCAAAGACTACGGCATCGGAGCGCAAATTTTAAATCAATTTGGCGTAAAAGAGATCGAGCTTTTAAGCTCAAATAAAAATAAAGAATTTGTAAGCTTAGCTGGTTTTGGGCTAGATATAGTAAGCTATAAAGAAATTTAAATATCCCAAATTTAGCCAGTCCAGCTTGGTTCTGGCTAAATTTAATAATACTTCCTAGATCAAATTTTCGTAGATTACTCGCAAATTTGAGCTAACATTTCACATCAAATTTAATAAGTTTCTCTTTTGTTTAAGTTTGTCTAACATAAAATTTAGTATATAAGCCTATTTTTATGCTAAAACTAAATATTTTATTTTAAGTATATTTTATAAAATAAATCAACTCTAATTAAAAAATTTCTAATATATCGCTAATTTACATTATTTTTATAGACTTAATCATTTTATAATATAAAATATTATTG
>NZ_CALACG010000176.1 GCF_937890585.1 uncultured Campylobacter sp. | reverse complement strand
AAATGACGTAAGCAACTCAAAACTGCTCATATCCTTTACCCTAGTAAGCTATAGCCTAAGTTTGGTGCATTTTGACATACATATAAGATGCACTTCGTGCCCGCAAAAGCCAAATGAGAGGCTAGTAAAAGAAGCTAGCGAGCTACTAAAAGAGCTAAATGCCAAGATGAGCGAAACTGAGGACGGCTTTAATATAAGCATAAGCGTGCCACTGCCAAAAAGCGGGACATTTAAAAGGCAAAGCGTCGAGATAGCAAGCCTCTTAGGCAAAAATGCGATAATAGCTTGCGATGATGAAAATTTATTTTTAACGCTCAGTCATGAGTTAAGCTTTACGGGGCTAAAGCTTAGCAAACAAAAGAGCTTTGAGAGTTTAAATTTACACATAAAAGATGCCATTTTTAAGCCAGACATCATCTTTGTGCAAAAGGAGTATCTAAGCGACAAAGCAAGGCTTGATGAGATGCTGACTTATCAAAAGCTTAAGAATTTCTACATCGTCATCATCAGCAAGGATGAAGCCAAAAGCATCAAAAGCGAGAAGATGGCTACGCTTAGACAGCCATTTACTAGCGATAGCTTGCACGAGACTTTAGGGGTGGTGGCTAGAAATTTATAAAATTTTTAGATATCTCTTCAAGATGATAGTGGCTGAGACGCTATCGAGCCTGCCATCTCGCTTTGTGTTTGTGTAAATTTCACTTGCCTCACTGCTGCTAAAGGCTTCATCTTGATAGACGATATTAGCCTGCACGTCAAGAAGTGAGACAAAATGCTCTATGCGCCTTCTCATCTCATCCTCGCTACTGCCGCCAATCGGAACACCCACTACTAGCGTGTTTGGAGCGTATTCATTTACTTTTTGGCTTACATCTCTTGCGGCTTGATTTCTATTTTTTCTAAGAACTGGCTCAAGGGGCGTCACGACCTCGCCAAAGCCAAAAGCAAGTCCTATGCGCTTTAGCCCAATATCGATCGCCATAAATTTCTCTCTCATAGCACGCTTTTTACCCTTAAATTTGATATCTCGACCAGCCCGTCAAGCTCGTACTCATAAATGATCTCGCCAAATTTAGACAATGCCTCATCAAGGCTCACGCCGTTTTTACAAAATTTCACAATATCATCGTCCGTTTTTTGCTCTTTTACCACACCAAAAAGCGAAGCAAATTTGACGTAATCATCGATAAGCTCGGCCTTTTTGCTAGCTAGTAAAGCATTTGTGCCGCTGCTCTCATTTATGCGTTGAGGCAGGACAAAAACAGGGATTTTAAGCTCATTTGCCAGCCTTGCACTTTGCATAGAGCCGCTTCTTAGATCAGCTTGTGCGACGACTAGAGCCTGCGAGAGCCCCACAACTATGCGGTTTCGCTCTAAAAATCTATATGCGATCGGCGGCTCGCCCTCGTCATACTCGCTCAAAGCCAAACCTTTGGCATAAATTTCTTTTATCGCTGCTTTGTTTTGAGCTGGATAGATGATGTCAAGGCCGCTAGCAAAGACGCCGATAGTTCGTGGCATGGCTGCTTTGTGCGCTGCGATATCCACGCCGATAGCCCCACCGCTTACCACGCAGACATTTGCACTCTTTAGTGCCGCGCAAAGTGCCGCAACGCACTCTTTTGTGTAGACACTTGCATTTCTTGAGCCCACTACTGCGACCTTTGGCAGCTCTAAAAGCGAGGTGTCGCCGATGAAATTTAGCTCTTTTGGGGGATTTTTTAGCCTATTTAGCGCCCGTGGTAAAATTTCAAGCTTCATAAAATGTCTTTTAGATAGACCACTTCGACATCTTTTAAGATGTTGTTTTTACTCTCTTTTATAACTGCGATCGTGTTTTTCTTTGGATGCCCAATGGCGATGGCGTAGCCCCTTTTTTTGGCTAAATTTACAGCAGCCACGAGCTCACGTCTGACCGCTGCGGCCGATGGGTTGTCGTCTAAAAATATATCTCTTGAGATGTATGGCTGGTTGTGCTTTTTAGCCGCTTTTGCCACGGCAGTTTGAGCGATCGTCTTGCTATCAACGAAGATAAATCCCTGATCAATCAGCGCCATGTACGCCCTATCCATCGCGTTAAAGTCACTGGTGAAGCGCGATCCAGTGTGGTTGTTTGTATAGACTGCGCGCGGAAAGTCTTTGCGTATCTTTTTTATCTTAGCCAGCATGCTCTCAAAGCTCTCGTTTATCGTTAGAGTGCCTATCTCTGGGCTATCAAAGTGCTTTGCCTGCATCGGCAGGTGGATCATATAAAACTCAAACGACCTAGCGATAGAGGGTGTGTCTGGATGGGTTTTGGTCGCTGGGAAAATGGACGGCGTTATCTTTAGACCAAGCGACTTTATCATGCCTGCGTGCTCAAAAGTCGCCACATCGTCTATTATGATAACGAGCTTTGCACGCCCTTTGACGCTGCTATTTGGCGTAAATGGCACCACCGCAAAGTCATCTTTTTTCGCGCTCTTTTGTTGGTTTTTATCGTTTGTTTTTGGTTTTTCAGTCTTTTTAGCTGGCTTAGCTTCGCTCTTTTTGGCTGGCTCAGGTTTTAAACTTTCACTATTTTTTAGATTATCTTTTATCGTTAAATTTGCTTCAACGCTCTTGTTTTGCTCTATTTTTTTTGCTGTTTTATGATTTCCCCCGGTTCC
>NZ_CALACG010000175.1 GCF_937890585.1 uncultured Campylobacter sp. | reverse complement strand
ACTTAAAGTGTAGGACAAATCTGAGTTAATTTGACCCTTTTTATATAATAAAAAAGTGATATTATTAGTAATATAACAATTTAGACAAGCAAATTCCTAAAAATTAGCTTAAATATGAAATATAATTTTCTTTCAAAGAGCGGCATATCAAGTCAAAAGCTTAAAACTTAAAAAAAATAAGTAGTCATTAATATTTAAAATCTCAAATACCTATATAATTTCACTCGGTAACAAATTTTTACTAAGGAGAAGCTGTTATGGCAACTAGAAGAGAACATGATTTTATTGGCGAGTTGGAAATTTCTGACAATTTTTACTATGGCATCCAAACATTTAGGGCTACTGAAAACTTCCACATGAGTGGCAGAACATTAAAAGAGTATCCATACTTTGTAAAGGCATTTGCACAGATCAAAAAAGCTGCTGCGCTTGCAAATAAAGAGGTTGGCGTTTTAGATCCAAAGATAGCTGATGCTTTGGCAAAAGCAGCCGATAGAGTAATAGCTGGCGAGTTTTTAGATCAATTTGTCGTTGATATGGTTCAAGGTGGTGCAGGAACAAGTACAAATATGAACTCAAATGAGGTTATCACAAATATAGCGCTTGAAAGCCTTGGTCACAAAAAAGGCGAGTATCAATACATCCATCCAAACGATCACACAAACCTTGGACAAAGCACAAATGATACTTATCCAAGCTCTATTAAAGTAGCAACTTATGCAAAACTTACTGACTTGCTTGCTGCTATGAATTTACTAAAAGATGAGCTTGAGAAAAAAGCAAAAGATTTTAAAGATATCATCAAAATGGGTAGAACAGAGCTTGAAGATGCTGTCCCTACAACACTTGGCAACACATTTAACGCATTTGCAAGCTACATCAAAAGTGATATCGAAAAGATCACAGCTGCACGCGAAGCTATGACATACCTAAATATGGGCGCAACCGCGATTGGTACAGGTATCAACTGCCACCCAGAGTATAAGAATGTAGTTGTTAAAAAACTAAAAGAGATCACTGGTGTAGACTTCAAAAAAGCTGATGACTTCATCGCTGCTACACAAGACACAGCAGACTTCGTACACGTAAGTGGCGCGCTTAAAACTGCAGCTGTTAGACTTTCTAAAATAGCAAACGACTTAAGACTAATGAACTCAGGTCCAAGATGCGGTCTTGGCGAGATAAATTTACCTCAAATGCAACCAGGCAGCTCAATCATGCCAGGTAAGGTAAATCCAGTTATCGCAGAAGTTGTAGGCGAAGCGTGCTATGAAGTAATGGGCAATGACGTAACTATCATGCTTTGCTCTGAAAGAGGCGAATTTGAGCTAAATGCGTTTGAGCCAGGCATCGCTTATGCGCTATTTAACTCTATATTTATCCTTGAAAATGCTATGAAAACACTAGCTGAAAAAGCTATCAAAAAACTTACAGCAAACCCTGAAGCTTGCCTAAAATCAGTACTTGGCTCAGTTGGTATCGTAACAGCATTTAACCCATACATTGGTTATGAAAAATCAGCAAGCATCGCAAAAGAGGCTCTTACAACTGGTAAAGCAGTTGGCGACATCTGCTTAGAGAGAGGCTATCTAAGCAAAGAAGAGATCGATAAGATTTTAGAGCCTAAAAATATGCTAAACCCAAGCATGGTTAAGTAAAAATTTAAGCAAAGTATTATTAAAAGCGTGCCAAAATTCTGGCACGCTTAAATGGTAATTTTAGTAGTAAAATTTAATAAAAGGAGTTTTCGATGGATATAATGCTGATTTTACAGATTATAGTCCTATTTGGTGGCATCTATCTTGGTGTCAAACTAGGTGGTATGGGCGTTGGCTACGCAGGTGGTCTTGGCGTTGTGATACTTGCATTGCTTGGTATGAAAGTCGATATGAAAGACATCCCTATGGATGTTATCTTGATCATCGCTTCAGTTATCTCAGCGATCACAGCTTTGCAAGTTGCTGGCGGACTTGACTATTTAGTTCAAGTAGCAACAAAAATTTTACGCAAGAATCCAAAACAAATCAACTTTCTTGCTCCGATAGTTACTTACTTTTTAACTATCCTTGCAGGAACTGGACACACTGCGTTTTCTATGATCCCTGTTATCGTTGAGGTTGCAAAAACACAAAACATCAAACCTTCAGCTCCACTTGCGCTTTCGGTTGTCTCTTCTCAAGTAGCGATCACTGCAAGCCCGATCTCAGCTGCTTTTGTTGCTATGAGTGGTCTATGTGAGAAGCTAGGTGTTAGCTATCCAGTGTTGTTATTTATTTGTATATCAACTACATTTGTAGCGATGATTATCACTGCGTTTATTATCAATAAATTTTATGATCTTGACCTTTCAAAAGATCCTATCTATCAAGATAGACTTGCAAAAGGTTTGGTTGCAGAGGTTAAGGATGTCGAGTATCACGAGCCAAAACCATACGCAAAAAGATCAGTTGCTATCTTTGCAGTTGGTGTTTTGATTGTTGTTTGCTATGCGCTATATATCTCAAAGAGCTTAGGTCTTGTAGAAAAACCTATCCTTTCAAGAGATGCAGCTATCATTAGCTTCATGCTAACTATCGGCTTTACGATAGCAGTAGCATGCAAAGTTGAGACAGGCAAACTTCTTTCAACTAGCACTTTTCAAAGTGGTATGAATGCGTGCATCTGCGTTGTTGGTATCGCATGGCTTGGTACTACATTTGTTAATGGACACCTTGACGCTATCAAAGAGGCTGCAAAAGACTTCGTTACTCAGTATCCATTTATCCTAGCTGTTGCGCTTTATTTCTTAAGCTGCTTGCTATACTCACAAGCTGCTACAACAAAGGTTATGATGCCTGCTGTTGCTGCTGCTCTTGGTATGACTAGCCCTGAAAATTCAGGTCAAATTTGGATCCTTGTAGCTTCATTTGCTGCAGTTTCTGGTCTGTTTGTATTGCCAACATATCCTACAACACTAGGTGCGATAGCGATGGACGATACAGGAACTACAAGAGTTGGTAAATTTGTATTTAACCACTCATTCTTCGTTCCAGGAACGATAATGGTTGCATTATCTGTTATCCTAGGATTTATAGTAGCTCCAGTTCTTTTATAAAACTTAAGCCGAGGTCTTTCTCGGCTTAATAATTTTCATCCATAAATGTTTCTTTTTTAACACTTTTCTTAAAGCAAAAATAGCCAATTTAATTACATTAAATTTACTTTATATTACCCTAAATTTTGGTCTTTTATACTTTTGCTAATTTTTAAAATCATATGGATTTTGATATTTAATCTTAAGTTTTTTAAAAAATGTATATTAAGAATAATTATTAAAATCAAAGTAAGAGGACAAGAATGAGAGAACTAAAATACAGTAAACAAAGAGAAGCTATAGTGGAGTGTTTGAAAAACAGATGCGATCATCCGAGTGCCGATCTTGTATTCCAATCGCTTAGGAAGGATAATCCCAAGATAAGTCTGGGTACGGTATACAGAAACTTAAACCTTCTTACCGAAATGGGAGTGATACTTAAGATAAGCTGCGGAGACGGAATAGAAAGATATGATTACAATACACATGAGCATTATCACTTCGTATGTAAAAACTGCGGTAATGTGGCAGATCTTGAGCCGAAGGAATCATGGGTGGATAATACCTTAGTCGATGAGAGCGTGGGGGTTGCGGACTCACATTCACTTATATTCTACGGAATATGCACAGAGTGCAGCGGAAAGAATACACATTAATCAATAAAACGGATGAAAGTAAGGCTTGACCCGGTCGATTCAAAGCTAAGGATACTGCCCGGCAGGTCAATATCCGGTCCATAAACCTGAAGTTTGGAGTATTTTTACCACGAACTTCGGGTTTTTGATTTATTTATCAGAATTTTGACAAGAATACACAAAACTTTCATAAAGATTGCTTATAAAGGCTGGTTACAAAGAATATTCTATGCTATAATACAAAGATGTATTAAGAGGGGCTTGCAGAAAGTACTTTGCTCTATTAAAGGAAATCTAAGCAGATATGCCAACTGTAGCGGACTCTCTCAAAAATTTTTTAATATAGGAGGGAAATTTTATGGCAGAGGAAAGTATGAAGGACTTTGAAAAGGAGATCAACGAGTCTTTGGAGAATATAAAAGACTACGAGGATAAAGACGCCGGCAAGTGGGAAGTATTCGAAAAGCAACTTGCAGACAAAGAGGTACTCAAAGTTAAGATAACGGAAATCGTCAAGGGTGGATGCGTTGCATTGGTTGATGAGATCAGAGCATTCATACCTGCAAGTCAATTATCTACAAGCTATGTAGAGAAACTTGAAGATTATCAGGGTAAGAGCCTTGATGTGGTTATAATAACCGTTGACAGAGACAAGAAGAAGCTTGTTCTCAGTCACAGGGAACTTGAAAGACAAGCAAGAGATAAGGAAAGAAAAGAGAAGGCGGCTTTAGTTAAGGTCGGAGACATCGTAGAAGGTAAGGTTGAAAGCATACGTGATTACGGTGTATTCGTTGACCTTGGTAACGGAGTAAGCGGACTTGTACACATTTCCCAGATCTCACATACCAGGATCAAGCATCCTTCAGCTGTTTTGAAAGAAGGAGACAGCATCAAGTGCAAAGTTATAGCTAATGAGGGCGGAAAGATATCACTTTCCAAGAAAGCACTTGAAGAGGAAGTAAGACAAAGAGAAGAAAAAGCGGGATTTGACGGATTCAAATACGAGGAAAAATCTTCAGTCGGTATGAGTATGGCTAATCTGTTCAAGAATATTAAACTTGACTAAAAGGAGTTTGTTATGTCAAAGGAAGCAGAAAAATTATCTAAGGAATTATTAATTTCTTACAAGCATGTGGCAAAGGAAGATAAGAAGGAATTCAAAAAATCCGATGAATTTGCAATAGGCTATAAGGAATTTCTCGATAAAGCCAAGACCGAAAG
>NZ_CALACG010000174.1 GCF_937890585.1 uncultured Campylobacter sp. | reverse complement strand
AAATACTCATTCTAATATTAGCTCATTAATCAACTTATGATATAATCCCGGGTCGGAGCAATCTGATCCGGGATTTTTAAATTTAGAGCAAAATTTCAAGGAAACTCATGAAAAATATCAAAATTTCTTTTTTGGCGTGTTTTTTGGTGGCAAATGCCTTTGCAGCTTCACAGGTTTATTACATAGAAGCTCGTGGTGAATTTGGCAAAGAACTTGCTGAAATGGCAAAAAAGCAGGCTAATGACAGAAATGAAAAGGTAAATGTCTATATCGATGAAGACCCAAGACGTTATAAAGATAATAGAATTTTAAAACTTGGTGTCGATAAAAAAGGTAGATATAGCGTATCTTTAGGTAAAGAAATTTTTGAAAAACAATGCGCTAGCTGTCACGGTGAAAATGCAGACAAAAGGCCATTTGGCTCAACTCCTCTAAAAAATATGACTGCTAAAGATATAGAAGACAGCATCATCTCTTACAGAAGCGACACAAGCTTTGGCGGAAGTGGAAAAAATGTAATGCAAAACCAAGCTAAAATCCTCTCAAACAGCGACCTTGGCGCGATCCTTGCATATTTAAAAGGTAAAGATGCACTTAGCGAGCAAGAGACAAACGAAAACAAACCAGTTTCTACGGAGACAAAACAGGGTAGTTATTTAAGATAAATTTCACTTCGGTAGCTTTGCCGCAATACAATAAGTAAAAAAGGAAACAGATGTTAAATCCAAAATCACTATTTTTAAGTATGGGCTCGGCTATCGTCCTTATGGTGATCTTCGCCATAGCTAGTGGGGCCGCTACCATTATAGAGAGTAAAACAAGCACAGAAGCCGCTTGGTATTATGTTTATGGTGCTAGTTGGTTTGCTCTTATCCAGCTACTTCTTGGTATAAATTTGGCCTACAACATCTTTAGATACAACCTAATCGACCCTAAAAAACTCCCATCACTTATCTTTCACATAGGTTTTATCGTCATCTTAATAGGTGCTGGCATCACAAGATACCTTGGCTTTGAAGCTGATATGCATATACGTGAAAACACTGCTTCAAACGTTGTTAGCACGAAGGTTTCATATATAAATTTAACAGCGCTTAACGACAAAGGCGAAGAAATCAGCTCGGCTATGCCTTTAGGACTTGCTGATGTAAAGAAGGGCTTTGATCTAAAGCTAAAAACAGCAGACGGTGAGGCCAGTTTAAAATTTAAAGAATTTGT
>NZ_CALACG010000173.1 GCF_937890585.1 uncultured Campylobacter sp. | reverse complement strand
ATCGCCTTCGTTTAAAATGTCCCAGATCTCATCAAAAAATCTCATCTGCTCTCTTTAAGTAAAATTTAGCGTACAAACAGCCAATCCCCCAGCCTATAAAGTGCGCATACCATGCGACATTTATCCCCATAAATAGTGGCAAAAAGCTCATGGCTATCAGGGCGGCAAAGTAGCCAAACCACGCCTTTTTATCTGAGTATAGCAACGAAGTCGCCAGCATGCCAAATAGCATAGACAAAGCACCGCTTGCACCGACTAAATTTATAAATTTCTCATTTTCAAATGCAAAATATATATAAATAAAGCTTAAAATTTGCGTCAAAACGCCGCCAACGATATAAAAAATGATAAATTTTTTCGTGCCAAGATATAACTCGCTCATTGAGCCAACTTGATATAAAAAGAGCATATTCATAAGCAAGTGACCTGCGCCTGCGTGCATAAAGATAGATGTGAGAGGCTGAAATAGATAGAGTTTTTCTAAAAAATAGATGTTTAAGCCAGGCGCGAGCCATAACTCACGCGAGTGCAGAAAAGTAATACCAAAAAATGCAGCTAAATTTAAAATGATAAGCGCAAATGTAGCTGGGCTACTTAGCTTTGCCATATCCAGCAAATCTGTTTGCCGCTAGGCAGCTAGCGTTTGAACATCTTACGACGTAGCTGTTTATCTCTTTGTCGCCCTTTAGATGCGTGTTTTTTTGTTTTAAATTCATATAGCTGTGGATGATCCTGCCGCCAGAGTTGTGTATAAATTTGACTGTTTCGTCTGGGAGTATAGCTGTTACGATGCCGACGTGAGTGACATTTTTCTTGTCTTTATTTTTTTGTATGCCTTTGCCAAGGGTATTTGAAAAGAAGATAAGATCGCCTTTTTTTGGATTTTTATGAGTGATCAAATTTTGGCTTTCATAGAAGTTGTAGATGGCTTTTGACTTTCTGCCACCCTTGCTGTAGTAGTTATTGATAGTTTTTTCATCAAAATACATATTTTTATATTTTGCATTAACGATAGAGACGAAGCCTGAGCAGTCGCCCCCTGCTCTAGTATTTAAGTATTTTTTAAAAAATGAACCAAATTCTTTATCTGCTCTGCCGTCATCTTCGTCTAAAAGCTCACTTGAAGTTTGTCTGCTAAAGTCTTCGTTTGTAGAGGCGGTTTGATTATAGTCATTTTGTGGGATTTTAGGCTCATTTGAGGTGAAAGAACAACCTGTAAAAAGCGCAATGCAGAGTGCAAAAAATATTCTTTTATTTATTAAACTTAACATATTTTTATCCAAAATAATTAATTTTCGTAATTTTAACTCTTAAATGTAAATAAAGCGAAAAATAGCGCCCTGTTTTCTTTACTCTAAGTTTAAAAACAATATAATCGGCAAAAAATATATTTTCTTAAGGCAAAAAATAATGATGCACTATCTAAAAATAGAGGGCAATGCCAAACTAAGCGGTGAGGTGAGGATCAGCGGAGCCAAAAACGCCGCCCTACCCATAATCGCCATAACCTTGCTTGCAAAAAACAAAGTAAATTTAACAAATATCCCAAACGTCGCTGACATAAAAACACTTTGCCAACTGCTAAGAAATCTCGGCGCAAAGTGCGAATTTGAGGACGAAAACTCACTAAGCATAGACACAAGCAGCGTAAACTCAACTACGGCAAACTACGACATCGTTAGAAAGATGCGCGCTTCTATATTGACGCTTGGGCCGCTTCTAGCGCGCTTTGGTCACTGCGAAGTGAGCCTGCCTGGTGGCTGTGCGATCGGACAAAGACCAATAGATCTGCACCTAAACGCACTTGAGAAAATGGGCGCAAATATCGAGATAAAACAAGGCTATGTCGTCGCAACCGCGCCAAATGGCCTAAAAGGCGCAAAGATAGTTTTTGATAAGATCACCGTAACTGGCAGCGAAAATATCATCATGGCAGCAGCCTTAGCGCATGGCACGACAGAGCTTTTTAACGTCGCGCTTGAGCCTGAAGTGGTGCAAATTTGTGAAATTTTGGCTCAAGATAGAAGGCATAGGCACAAGCGAGCTAAAGATAACTGGTAGCGGTCAAAAGCTACTTGAAATTTGTGACATCGAGGTCATCCCAGATAGGATCGAAGCTGGCACATACCTTTGCGCTGGAGCTATCACAAATAGTAAAATTTCGGTCACAAAGGCAAATGCTGCGCATATGACAGCCATTTTAAATAAATTTGAAGAGATGGGCTTTGGTATCGAAGTAGACGGCGATAAGATCACGATATTGCCAGCTAAAGCCATCAAGCCAGTCAAAATAAGAACGACTGAGTATCCTGGCTTTCCGACCGATATGCAGGCTCAGTTTATGGCACTTTGTCTAGCAGCAAATGGCGTTAGCACGATAGATGAGAGGCTTTTTGAAAACCGCTTTATGCACGTTAGCGAGCTAGCTAGGATGGGTGCTGACATCCGCCTAAATGGACATATCGCAAGCGTTTATGCCCCTGCAAATTTAAACGCAGCTGATGTTATGGCAACTGACCTTAGAGCGAGCTCAGCACTCATACTAGCCGCTCTTATCGCAAATGGCGAGAGCTTGGTGCATAGAATTTACCACCTTGATAGAGGCTACGAGAGGCTTGAGGAAAAATTTAAAAGCCTTGGGGCAAAAATCGTTAGGCTTGAGGAGTAAAAATGCTAGTAAATGACGCATTAGATGCTTTAAAAGCTAAATTTAGACCAAAAAATGAGAGTGAAATTTTACCTCTTAGCGAGGCGCTTGATAAAACCTTAGCAAATGACGTGATAGCGGTCAAAGACCTGCCCTGCTTTGATAACTCAGCGCTTGATGGATTTGCGGTTAAATTTGATGAAAAAGATGAGCCTTATAAGATCATCGCAAGTGCCTTTGCAGGCGATAAAGAGCAGCTAAGTATCGGAAAAAACGAGTGCGTGAAGATAATGACAGGTGCTAAGATGCCAAAGGGTGCTGACACGGTCATGAGATTTGAAGATTGTGTGGTTGAAGGTGAGTTTGTAAAAGCGCCAGCTAAGCTTAAAAAGGGCGACGCCTACCGCTTTAAGGGCGAAGAGGCAAAAATAGGCGAAATTCTCCTAAAAAGTGGCGAAATTTTAAACACTAGAAGCGTGATGATGCTAGCAGCTCAGGGCATAAGCTTTATAGACGTAAAAAAGCAGCCAAGCATCGCAGTTTATTCAAGCGGAAATGAGATCATCGAGCCTTGGCAAAGAGCGAGCGAGGATGAAATTTACAACGCAAATGCCTTTGGCATCACCGCTCTTTTAAGCTCCATAGGTCAAAAAAGCTCATATATTGGCATCATAAAAGATGAGCTAAGCGCCGTAAAACAGGCATTTTTAAACGCTGCAAACTACGACATCGTCATCTGCTCTGGCGGAGCAAGCGCTGGAGAGGCTGACTTTATGAAGATAGCCATGAGCGAGCTTGGATATAGCGAAATTTTCTCACATCTTGACATAAGACCTGGCAGACCTTGTAAGGCTTATGAAAAAGATGGCAAGCTTGTCTTTGTGCTACCTGGAAACCCTATGGCTGCCTATCTTTGCCTAATGATACTTGTTTTGCCACTTCTAAAAAGTGAGTGCTTTGTGACGCAAAAAGTGATAAATGGTGAAAATTTAAAGGTAAAATCTGGCAGAGCAAATGCTGTTTTTGGTAATGTAATTGATGGTAAATTTATAGCAACTGACGGCGGAAAATATGGCTCAGGTATGATAAATCATATATTAAAGAGCGATTTTGTGCTGATAACTAGCCCTGATCAAGGTGAAATTTTACAAAATAGCGAAATTTCACTCATAAAACTTCCATAATCCTTGACAAATGAAAAACAATCTGATAAAATGCGGACTTCATTTTGATTGCGGGAATAGCTCAGGGGTAGAGCACAACCTTGCCAAGGTTGGGGTCGCGAGTTCGAATCTCGTTTCCCGCTCCATCTTTTTTATACTCATTTTTTTATTTTCCACAAAACTTTTTGCAAATGAAGTCAGCATCTATCCGATGTATTGTGTCATAAATGATCAAATTTCACTCAGTACTTTTGGCTTTGAGGGCGAAGATAATGAGATTTTAAACTTAGAGGGCAAAAGAGCAGCCAAGATAGATAGCAAAAAACTCTATGAAATTCTAACAGCAAATTTTAAAACATATAATGACAAAAGCGGCGGTAACGTGGCTTTTGTGAAAAACTGCTCTATCATGGATGAAATTCAGATGCACTTTCTAAGAGAGATCAGCAACGAGTATCCAGGCATCAGCGTGAGCGATCTTAGCATCAGCCCGCAAAACAAACTCCCTGCAAATTTTAAAGACTTAGTCTTTAAAAATATCTTCTTAAACGATCAAAATAGCCAAAAAGGCGTTTTTAGAGCCTCCTTTGAGGATGTTGATCTAAGTCTTAAAAGCCTTTATTTTAAATTTAGCTTTAACGCCAAAATGCCAGTTTTTATCGCTATAAATTCAATGAATACAAACCACATTTTAAGCTTGCTTGATTATCAACCAACGATGATCGAGTTTAGCAAATGGCCACGTGACGCACTCTTTGGACTTAGCGCCTCAACGCTTGTCACAAAAGTGCAGATAAGAAGCGGAGAAATTTTAACCAAACGCCAATTTAACGCCATAAGCTTAGTAAAAAAAGGTCAAATGCTAAATGCAGTCTTAAGCGAGGGTGGCGTCAAGATAATCGCTGAAGTAAAGGCGCTTGAAGATGGAAATTTAGGCGATATGATAAAGATAAGAACAAGAGAAAATAAAATTTTACAGGCCACAGTTTCAGGCAAAGACGAGGCAGTTATAAGATGAAAAAAGTAGTTTTTGCAGCCACCGGAGCAAGCGGAGCTGGGCTTTTTCTAAAGCTAATAAATGCCGCAAAAGATAGCTGTGAGGCGCACGTCATAGTTAGCAAAAACGCTATGAAAGTTTTGGAGACTGAAGAAAATTTGAGGCTAAATTTAAATAATCTTGGCGTGAAAATTTATGATGATTTGGATCTTAGCGCTGGTCCAGCATCTGGCTCATTTGGCACGGAAGCTATGATTATAGCGCCCTGCTCTACCAACACGCTAGCAAAGGTCGCAAACGGCATAAGCGACACGCTCATCACAAGGGCCGCAAGCGTCGCACTAAAAGAGAGGCAAACCCTAGTTTTGGGCGTTAGAGAAATGCCGTTTTCTATGATCGCGCTTTCACAGATGCAGCTACTCTCATCTCTTGGAGCTATCATCGCACCCCCAGTTTTAGGCTACTACGCAGGTATAAAGAGCCTTCAGGATATGGAGCATTTCATCATCGGCAAGTGGCTCGATGCTTTAAAAATCCAAAATAATCTTTACAAAAGGTGGCAAATTTGAAAAAATCTTGCATCTATCCAGGGACATTTGACCCCATAACAAACGGCCATTTAGACGTCATCATAAGGGCTACGAAAATTTTTGACAAGGTAATCGTCGCAGTTGCCAAAAGTGACAGCAAACAGCCGATGTTCGCACATGAAAAGCGCATAGAGATGGCAAAAGAGGCAGTTTGCGAGCTAAAAAATGTAAGCGTGCTTGGCTTTGATAACTTGCTTGTTGATTTTGCTAAATCGCACGGCATAAACACCGTCATCAGGGGACTTCGCGCGGTTAGTGACTTTGAATACGAGCTACAAATCGGCTACGCAAACGCTGCACTTTGGGATGAATTCGAGACGGTTTATCTTATGCCAAGCTTAAATAACGCCTTCATCTCAAGCTCGATCGTCCGCTCAGTCTTGCGCCACGATGGCGACGTGAGCAACCTAGTGCCAGCAAAAATTCTTAAAAATTTAAAGGCGTAAAATGTATATTTTGTTTGAAGGCATTGACGGCATTGGCAAGAGCACGCAGATAGAAATTTTAGCTTCTAAATTTAGTGATGCCATCGTCACAAAAGAGCCAGGTGGCACGCAGCTTGGTGAAAATTTACGAGAAATTTTACTAAGCTCAAGCATCAAAATAGGCAAAAGGGCTGAAATTTTACTTTTTTTAGCTGACAGGGCTGAGCATTTTGAAAAGCTGGTCGCTCCAAATTTGGGTAAGCTTATTTTAAGCGACAGAGGCTTTATCTCAGGCATCGCCTACGCTTTGGCAAATGATGAAAGCTTAGATGAAAACGTGCTTTTAGAGCTTAATAAATTTGCACTAAATGATAAATTTGCAGACAAGATCATCTTTTTTGAAGCAAGCCATGAGCTTATAAGCACGCGCTTAAAAACAAGAGGCACAAGCGATAAGATCGAGGCTCGTGGGCTAGAGTATCTTTTAAAAGTGCAAAGCCTGATGAAGCAAATTCTTATCAAAAATGGCTTTAAAACGCTTTTTATAGACGCATCTAAAAGCATAGAGCTAATTTCAAAAGAGATAGAAAATTTTATAAATTTTAAGTAAAATCACAAAAAAATAAAAAGGATAATGCGATGATAACGGCACTTCGTGGCATGAAAGATATGCTTCCAGCTCGCGCAAAACTTTACGCACAGATAATCAAAACCTGCGAGGAAGTCGCAAAAAACTACGGATATGAGCAAATTTTGACCCCACACCTCGAGGAGACGGCGCTTTTTAAAAGAAGTGTCGGCGAGAGCAGTGACATCGTGGGCAAAGAGATGTATCAGTTTGAAGACAAAGGCGGCAACGACGTTTGCTTGCGTCCTGAAGGCACGGCTGGCGTGGTTAGAGCCTTTATCGAGGCAAAGCTTGACAGGGCAAACGTGACAAAACGCTGCTTTTATCATGGCTCGATGTTTCGCTACGAGCGCCCACAAAAAGGCCGCTTGAGAGAGTTTCACCAGTTTGGCTGTGAGTGCTTTGGCGAGGGCAGCGTCTATGAGGATGCGAGCATTATCTTGATGGTGAGCGAAATTTTTAACAGACTAAATATAAAAACAACCCTAAAAATAAACTCGCTTGGCGACGAGAGCTCGATGAAGTCTTACAAAGCAAAGCTTGTCAAATTTTTAGATGAAAATGACGATAAAATTTGCGAAGACTGCAAAAGACGCAAGCTTTTAAATCCTATCCGCGTGCTTGACTGTAAGATAGAAAGCTGCCAAGAAATTTATAAAAACGCCCCAGTTATCACTGATAGCCTAAGCTGCGAGGCGCAGGCTGATTTTGCAAAACTGCAAGAAATTTTAAAGGCAAATGGCGTTAAATTTGAGATAGACACTAAGCTTGTTCGTGGGCTAGACTACTACTGCAAGACGGCGTTTGAGTTTATCAGCAACGAGATCGGCTCACAAAGCGCAGTAGCAGGGGGTGGCAGATACGATAGGCTCGTTGAGTATCTTGGCGGTAGAGCAAGTTACGGCGTTGGTTTTGCGATGGGCGTTGAGAGGATAATGGAAATTTTAGGTGAGGCCCAGGATGAGCGAGCTGGAATTTACCTTTGCGCGCTTGATGCGGCAAATTTAGACTTTGTCTATGCGCTTGGCTCGAAACTTCGCAAAAAATATCAGGTCGAAATTTCATACGAAGCCAAAAAACTTCAAAAACATCTGCAAAATGCCGACAACAAAAAGGCAAAAATTTTCCTTTGTGTGGGCGAAAATGAGATGAAAGAGAATAAAATTTGGTATAAAAATTTAGAAACCAAAGATGAAAAAACGATAAATTTAGATGAGCTTGAAAAGGAGCTGGGATGAATGATTTTGGACTTAGCATTTGGGGCAATTCAAATTTTGTGATAGAAGACGGCAAAGTCTGCATAAACGAAGCTAGCAAGCCAGCGATCATCGACATAGTAAAAGAGATAAGAGACGATGGCTACAGAGGTCCACTGCTGCTTCGCTTTCCGCACCTTATCCAAAAGCAGATCGAGCAGATCCACGCAAGCTTTGCAAAGGCAAAGAAAGAATTTGCCTACAAAGGCAGCTTTAACGCCGTTTTCCCACTTAAAGTAAATCAATATCCTGGCTTTGTAAAAAACCTAGTTCGCCTTGGCAAGCCCTATAACTACGGCCTTGAGGCTGGTAGCAAGGCTGAGCTACTTCTAACTATGGCTTATAACAACGACAAAGCGCCTATAACGGTGAATGGCTTTAAAGATAAAGAGATGATAAATATAGGCTTCATCGCCGCAGAAATGGGGCATAACATCACGCTAACGATCGAGGGCTTAAACGAGCTTGAAGCGATAATCGCCATCGCAAAAGAGCGCTTTAAACCAAAACCAAAGATCGGACTTAGAGTGAGACTACACTCGACAGGATCGGGGCTTTGGGCAAAAAGTGGCGGCATACACTCTAAATTTGGCCTAACATCAACCGAGCTAATAGAAGCTGTAAAGATGCTAAAAAAGGCAAATTTACTTGAAAACTTCACGATGATACACTTTCACATCGGCTCTCAAATAAGCGAAATCCATCCGCTTAAAAAAGCACTCATCGAGGCTGGCAACATCTACGCCGAGCTTAGAAAAATGGGTGCAACAAATTTAAAAGCGATAAATTTGGGCGGCGGTCTAGCGATTGAATACTCGCAGTTTAAAGAGGAGAGCAGCAGAAACTATACGCTAAACGAATACGCAAACGACGTTGTTTATATGCTTAAAACCATAAGTGAGCAAAAAAAGGAGATCGAACCAGATATTTTCATAGAGTCAGGTCGCTACATCGCCGCTTCTCACGCGCTTTTGGTCGCTCCTGTGCTTGAGCTATTTTCTCAAGAATACACCGAAGAGAAGTTAAATTTAAAGAAAAATAATCCAAATTTAATAACCGAGCTAGTTGATCTTTATAAATCAATCAAGCCTTCAAACGCCCTAGAGTACCTGCACGACGCCATCCACCACACCGAGAGCATCCTCACGCTCTTTGATCTAGGCTATGTTGATCTGCAAGATAGATCAAACGCAGAGGTACTTTTAAGGCTCATTAGTAAAAAAGCTGTCGTGATGCTTGGCAATAAGAGCAACTCAAGCGATCTAACCAAAATTCAAAAAGAGGTTCAAGAGAGATACTTGCTAAATTTCTCGATCTTTCAAAGCTTGCCAGACTTTTGGGGTCTAAAGCAAAATTTCCCTATCATGCCACTTGACAGGCTTGATGAGCGCCCTACCCTGCCAGCTTCGATCTGGGACATCACCTGCGATAGCGACGGCGAGATCAGCTATGATGATGAGAAAAACCCACTGCTTTTGCACGACGTGGATGTGGAGAAGGAGGATTATTTCTTGGGATTTTTCCTAGTTGGCGCATATCAAGAGGTGATCGGCATGAAGCACAACCTCTTCACTCATCCGACAGAAGCTACGGTAGAGATAACAAGTGATGGCTACAAGGTCACAAATTTACTAGAGAGCCAGTCGATCCTTGATATCATGGAGGACATGGACTACGATATCTACGAGATCCAAGACACTCTAAATGAGCGCTTAGAGAAATCAACTCTGATAAACGAAACACAAAAGAAGCAAATTTTGGGCGAACTTTATCTATTTTTAAATGATAATAGCTACTTAAAGACAATCAACTAAAAAGGACGAAAATGCAACTAGCAAACAGAATGCAAACATTAAGCGAATCAATCACAATCGCGATCAGCACAAAAGCCAAAGAGATGAAGGCTGCTGGCATCGACGTGATCTCGCTTTCAGCTGGTGAGCCTGACTTTATGACTCCAAAAAAGATAAGAGAAACTGTAAAAAACGCACTTGATAACGATAGCAAAAGTGGCAAATATACGCCAGTGCCGGGCCTGCCTGAGGTTATAGAGGCCATTAGAGTAAAGCTAAAAAGAGATAACGGACTTGACTACAAAGCAAATCAAATCGTCACAAACATCGGCGCAAAACACTCACTTTTTAACGTATTTCAAGCGCTTATCAACCCAGGTGACGAGGTCATCATCCCATCTCCATACTGGGTGAGCTACCCTGAGATCGTTAAATTTTGTGGTGGCGTGCCTGTTTTTATCGAGGCAGACGAGAGCACAAATTTCAAAATAACAGCCCAGCAACTAAAAAAAGCGATCACACCAAAAACAAAAGTCTTTTCGCTAAATCACCCGACAAACCCAACAGGTGCAGTCTATACAAAAGAGGAGATCGCGGCATTTGGCGAGGTTTTAAAGGGCACTGACATTATCGTCACGAGCGATGAAATTTATGAAAAGGTGATCTACGGCAAGAAATTTCACGCAGTAGCCTCAGTGAGCGAGGATCTTTTCAAAAGAACGGTCACGATAAATGGCCTAAGCAAGTGTGGCGCGATGCCTGGCTGGAGATTTGGCTATATCGCAAGCTCGATGGACTGGCTAATCGCTGGCATCAAAAAGCTTCAAAGTCAAAGCACAAGCAACATCAGCTCGATCGTGCAAATAGGCGCTATCCCGTCACTTCTAGGTGAAACCGATGAAGACATCGAAAACATGAGAAAAGAGTATGAAAAAAGACGCGACGTGGCTGTTGAGATGATAAATGCTATCCCTGGGCTAAGCGTAGTTAAGCCTGATGGCGCGTTTTATCTATTTGTAAAATGCAAAGATGTAGATAGTGACTCACTTAGATTTTGCAAAAAGATGCTTGAAGAGGCGAACGTAGCGACCGTGCCAGGTGTGGGCTTTGGCATGGAGGGATACTTTAGAATTTCTTTTGCAACAGACATCGAGAGCATAAAAAAAGCGATCGAGAGGATCGCAAATTTTGTAAAAAGCTACAAAATTTAATGATCAAATTTAGCGTAAATGGCAAAATTTTCGAGCTTGAAAACGATATAAATGTTTATAAATTTTTAGCTCAAAATGGCTATGAGCTTAAATTTATAGCCCTTGAGCGAGACGGAGAAATTTTGCCAAAAAAGCTTTGGAGTGAGCACTTTATGAGCGAGGGCAAAGCTTATGAGATCGTCACTTTAGTTGGCGGTGGATGAGGAGAAAATGATAGAGATAGTTTTAAATGGCACAAAATTTAAAGTGCCAGCAAAAAGCCTTAGCGAGCTAAAAGAGCTTGCTCTTGGCGATAAAGAGAGTGAAATTTATAAATTTTTAGAGAAATTTAACGCAACAAAGCCAGACATTTTTATCGTTGATGGCTTTGCTATAAAAGAAGATAGCGAGCTAAAAGATGGCTCAAATGTCGTATTTATAAGGCGTGGCGTGATGCCTGAGCGTGAAGTTTTACGCTCGATGATCGCTTCACGAAACAGCCCTGAGCTAAATTTAGCCCTAAGTAAAGCCGTGGTCGGCGTGGCTGGACTTGGCGGACTTGGCTCAAATATCGCGCTAAGTCTTGCAAGAGTTGGCGTAAAAAAGCTAGTGCTTGCCGACTTTGACGTCGTTGAGCCAAGCAATCTAAACCGCCAGCAGTATTTCGTCCGCCACATCGGCATGAAAAAGACGCAGGCGCTTAAAGAGCTGATAAATGACGTAAATCCCTTTGTCGAGGTCGAGGCTCACGATATATTTTTGGATGAAAAAAACGTGGCAAGCGTCTTTGGCGAGTGTGAAATTTTATGCGAGGCTTTTGACAACGTCGCTGGCAAGGCGATGATACTAAACGAAGCTGGAGCTAGCTTAAAAGATAAAAAGATCATCGGCGCCTCTGGCATGGCAGGATACTTTAGCTCAAATCTCATAAAAACCATAAAATTTGCCAAAAATGTCTATCTTTGTGGCGACCTCACAAACGAGGCGAAGATCGGTCAAGGGCTCATGGCACCACGCGTTGCGATCTGTGCAAACCACGAGGCAAATTTGGCCATTAGACTACTTATGGGCTTGGAGGCGTAAGTGCAAAGTGATAGCTTGATCCTTGGCGGCAAGGAGTTTCAAAGCCGCTTCATCCTTGGCTCTGGCAAGTACTCGCACGAGCTTATAGACTCCGCTGTAAACGAGGCTGGGGCAGAAATTTTAACCCTTGCTCTTAGGCGCATAAACGAGAGCAAAGAGCGAAATATACTTGACTTTATCCCAAAAGGCGTGACGCTCTTGCCAAACACAAGTGGCGCTAGAAACGCCAAAGAGGCCGTTCGTATCGCCCAGCTCGGACGTGAGCTTGGATGTGGCGAGCTTGTTAAGATAGAGATCATCACTGACTCTAAATTTCTCTTTCCAGACAACATTGAGACGATAAAAGCATGCGAAGCACTGGCAAATGACGGTTTTGTGCCGATGCCATATATGTTTCCTGATCTAAACGCCGCAAGAGCGATGCTAAATGCAGGAGCAAGCTGCATAATGCCTCTAGCTGCGCCCATTGGCTCAAACCAAGGGCTAGTTTTTAAAGATATCATTGAAATTTTGATAAACGAGCTTGATACGCAGATCATAGTTGATGCAGGTATCGGCAGGCCCTCACAAGCGTGCGAAGCGATGGAGATGGGAGCGGCTGCGATCATGGCAAACACAGCTATCGCCTCATCTAAAAATATCCCGCTCATGGCAAGAGCCTTTAAAGAGGCTATCATCGCTGGTCGCAACGCCTATTTAGCAGGCCTTGGCGCAAAGAGCAAAAGCGCAAATGCCTCATCACCGCTCACTGGATTTTTAGACTGATGAAATTTACCAAAACCGACCACATGCAGCTGCTACCTCACATGGAGGATGTTGGCAGCGACATCATGGATGAAATTTTAAAAGAGCGCGCGAGCTATAAACCAGAAATTTACACCGAAGCAGACGTAAAAGCAGCTCTTAATGCAAAGCACTGCTCGCTTGAAAATTTAAAAGCCCTGCTCTCGCCTGCTGCAGCGCCATTTTTAGAGCAAATAGCCCAGCTCGCTCAGGCAAAAACAAGGGCAAATTTTGGCTCAAACATCACGCTTTTTACCCCGCTTTACATAGCAAACTACTGCGATAATCTCTGCGTTTATTGCGGTTTTAACGCCAACAATAAAATAAAAAGGGCAAAGCTAAGCGACGAGGAGATCACAAGAGAGCTAAGAGAAATTTCAAAGAGCGGCTTGGAAGAAATTTTGATCCTAACTGGCGAGAGCGAGACCAACTCAAGTGTCGCCTACATCGCAAACGCCTGCGCTTTAGCAAAGAAATTTTTTAAAGTCGTTGGGGTTGAGATTTACCCATTAAATTCAGACGGCTACGCCCTGCTTCACAAAAGTGGCGCAGACTACGTGACCGTCTTTCAAGAGACCTACAATCCCACAAAATACGAGAAAATCCACCTTGGTGGCAATAAAAGAATTTTTCCATACCGCTTAAATGCGCAAGAGCGAGCGCTTCTTGGAGGCATGAGAGGAGTTGGCTTTGCCGCACTTCTTGGCATAGATGACTTTAGGCTTGATGCCTTTGCGACTGTCTCTTATACACATCTGACGCTGCC
>NZ_CALACG010000172.1 GCF_937890585.1 uncultured Campylobacter sp. | reverse complement strand
GAGCAAGGTCTTGCACTGCAAGGTGGCACAACAAGGATAACTGACGAGGCTCTTAATGTATATAGAGACACACTCATACTTACAAAACAAGATAGAAGCGAGATAGGCATACCAAAGGCTTATTATGATGAGATACTATCTGGTAAAAAAGATCTAAAAGATATACTAGCCAGGATTTTAAAGCTTAGAAATTTAGAGCTTAAAAAAGATCAAACGCTTGAGGGGCTAGCAAGCAAGATAATGGATGTTTTAAAAGAATTTGATGAGAGGACGAAGGTAAAAGCCTAAAGTCCGTCAAGTAAAATTTTATAAAGGCGGTTTATCTCATCGTCATTTAGCTCGATCGTGCTTTTTGTATCAAATAAATTTTTGATCTTGCTAGCGTCAAATTCGCTCCTATCAAGGCAGTGCTTGTGAGAGGGCAAAAAGCCACGAGTTAGGCATAGCTCGCTTTCTATCTCCTCGTCGCAGATAAAGCACTCAAGCTCGCTGTGAAGCCTGCCTTCAAACTCTAAAATTTTGACGTAGCTTTCGATGATAAGGCGTTTTGGATTTTGCAGCTGCATCTGTTTGGCACAGCGATCAAGCTCGTTAAAGTAAATTTCATCGAGCTGCTCGACCTCTTTTAGATGATCATAAAGTAGGCGCATAAACTGCTGCCAAATGATGAGTTTGTCACGCTCTAGCAGCCATTTAAAGCCAAGATGAAGTATGCTTCTAAGCTTTGGTAGAAATTTCGCCTCTTGCTCGAGCTCAAAGTCGATCTTGTAGCCAGTCATGATGTTTGAGTGGCGAGCGCCAAAAAATCTATACGACTTTACGAGCAAATTTGGCGTTAGCACAAAGACTAAAAGGTCCTCGTCTCTGACCTTTTGCACGCGCAGGATGTAGCCTTGCATCTAGGCAAAAAACTCCCTTATGCGCTCTCTCATCGCTGCCATATCTTTGATGAAATTTACATCGTTTCTAAAGGTTGTTGCGCCATCTATGCCCTTGCTGTATTGGTGGAGGTGCTTTCTAAATATGCAAAGTCCGTGCTCGCCGTAGTGCTCGATCATAGCGTCAAAGTGGGCTAGTATGATCTTTTGTTTTAGCGCCTTATCCACGCTAGTTTTGGTCTTTATCTCGTGAAATATCCAAGGGCTACCGATGCTTGCTCTGCCGATCATTAGGGCGTCGCATTTTGTGAAATTTAAAATTTCATCTGCATTTTGTGCGTTTATATCGCCATTTGCAACGACTGGGATTTTCACGCTTGCCTTTACTCTAGCGATCGCTTCGTAATCAACCTTTGCGCTGTATCCGCCAGCTCTGGTGCGCCCGTGCACTGCGATATAGTCTGCGCCAGCTTCTTCGCAGGCTTTTGCGATTTTCTCTTCGTTTTTGCCGTTAAAGCCAAGTCTAAATTTAACGCTTAGGCTCTCTTTGTTTGAGACGCTTTTTATGGCTGAGATGATGCTTTGAAGTTTGTCAAGATCGTTTAGTAAAGCCGATCCCGCGCCTTGTCTAACGACCTTTGGCACAGGGCAGCCGCAGTTTAGATCGAGCCCGTAAATCCCATCAAATTTATTGATTATCAGCACGGCTTTTTTTAAATTTTCTATATCACTGCCAGCTATCTGGACGACGTAGGGCTCTTCGTTTGGGGATTTTTTAAGCATTTCAAGAGTTTTGTCACTGCTCTCATAGACCAGGGCATTTGCACTGATCATCTCGCTAACAGTGACGTCGCAGCCAAATTTCTTGACGACGCTTCGTAACGGCAGGTCAGAAAAACCAGCAAGTGGCGCTAAGAAAAGTGGCTTTTTACTAAAGTCTATCATTTAAAAAATAGCGAGCTAGGCACCATTTTGCCGTTATCTCGTAAAAATAGTAAAACCTTTATCTCTTTAAACTCATCTGGGTCGCTACCCTCGATAGCTTCTCTTACTTTATCAAGCATCTGAAGCTCAAATAGCGCATATACGTAGGCCTCATCAGCGTCAGCATGGATGCTTTTTAGCTTCTCAAAAATGCCGATAAACGCATCTGGTTTTAGTTTATTTTTAAGCATTATGGCTGCTTTGTCGTATTGTGCTTTTGTCACTTTTGCGTTGTTTAAAAGACCAAAAATTTCATCGCTACTTAGGTCGATCTCATCATTTACAAAACGCGTGATAATGGTCATTATATCTTCGCTTGCTAGCTCTGGATCAATTTTTTTGATCTCGCTAAATGAAGCTGTTTTTATGAGCTTGTTAAAGGCCGCTTTTTTAAGGCTCTCATTTTGTTCTTGGTTTTTAAGCACGTCAAGATAGTAAGTAGGCAACTGCTCGATCTTGTTTAGCTCGTTTAGGATGTTTAGCTTGCTATCTTTTGCTAGTCTAAATTTCTTTAGATCGACGATCTCTTTGTTTTTTATGCTTTTTATGGTTTGTAAGATATTGTTTATCTCGCCGTCATCAACACCAACATCTTTAAGCTCGCCTACTGGTGAGATAGAGCGTGTGAGCTGTGAGGCGATCTTGTAAGTATCGGTTTTGAAGTCTTTGTTGCTCTCAAAGCCAAGAAGCGTCTCTTTTGCAAGGTCTTTGTAGAGTTGGCTATCTTTTTTTATCCATTTTTTATATCTATAAAAGGCGTATCCGTGATATGCGATGTGAAGTAGGGCAAGGAGCGCCAAAATGGCCACTGGAAGTGCCACCCAGACAGCTACTGGCAAGGTTATGGCTTGACCTAAGAGCTCAAAGGTGAAGTCTGAACTATTAAGAGAATAGGTAAGTCCTGCAACAACTGCTGTGTAGATGATGCAGTAGACGAGAAATTTTCTGGTTTTCATATTTTCTCCTTAGTTTTTTGCTGTTTTTTCTATTATCTCACGACAAGCTATGCAGTATTTTGCATGCGGTTTTACTTTTAGGCGAGGTATGCTGATGTCCTCCTCGCACATGTCGCAAATTCCATAGGTTTTATTTGCGATCTTTTCAAGTGCCTCGTCGATCTCGTAAAGCTCGGCTTTTTGTTGAGCGGAGATCGATTGTTCGATTAGCTGATCGGTGTTGATCGAAGCTATGTCAAATTCGTCGCTCACGCCGCTATCTCTTAGGCCACTTACTTCAACTGATGAGTCATAGATATTTTTTTTGATTTGTAATTTTCGCTCTTCAAGTAGTTTTTTGAAAAAATTTAGCTCGCTTTGAGTCATTTTATATTCCTTTATTTGTGATATGGGTGGTTTGCATTGATACAAAGCCCTCTAAAAATTTGCTCAAAAAGTACGAGCTTGGCGACTTTGTGTGCCATAGTCATCTTGCTTAAGCTTACGACTTTTTGTGCCTTGTTTTTTAAATTTTGGCTAAGCCCATAAGCTCCACCTATGAAAAAATTGATCTGTGAATTTGATTTTAAAATTTGAGCAAATTCTTGGCTATCAAGCTGTGAGCCGTTCTCATCTAGCATGACACAATAGCCTTTTAAATTTGGCTCGTAAATTTCATCATAAGCCCTTAGCGCATCGCTTCTGCCACTGCTTTGAGCTTTTGCTATCTTTTCATTAAATATGAT
>NZ_CALACG010000171.1 GCF_937890585.1 uncultured Campylobacter sp. | reverse complement strand
TTTAGCACTAAATTTAGAGCCGTGATATGCTCGCTTATAAATTTAAAATTTGATTGAAATTTAATAATAGTCTATGCAGTTTTGGCATGTTAAGTGACGTCCTTGTGTGCACCAGTCCTTCGTTAGCCTTTTAAACTTTCATTGTCTGGCTTTTTAAAAACAAATTTGCAAATTTAATAAAGCTTTTTTGAAAATTTAAACTCTCGCTCACTCGCAAGGGCCGACTAGTAGTTTTGGGCTCATGTAGCCACTTGCCATTAAAAACAGAGCCGAAATCACTTGTTTGCGAAATTTTAAAATTTGGTTGAATTTTAAAACCTCATGCGGTGCGTTGGTGCTGAGGTATGCACCTTGAACGTGAGAGAGTTTTTCTTCGACCTCTCGTCTTACAACAGTAAAGAGGCAGTTGGGCTCAAACAGAGAATAGGACGATTACTTCCTGTTTACCACGAAATTGTGAGCCTTAGAGGTAAAATTTAACTTTCATTGTTTAGCTTTTTGAAAAATTTTACAAATTTATGAAAGTGTTTTCAAATTTTAAATTTGCTCACTTGACTTAATGCACTACTAAATTTAGAGCCATGATATGCTATTTAAATTTACTAAAGAAGATAAAATATATGTGGTGTGTTATATAATTTGTATGTAGATAAAGGACTTCAAAAGAGGATAAAGCGGCAGACTTCATATTTGATTTTTTGTTACTAGTAAAATTTAAGTTTTTAATTGCCCGTTTTAGATAATTCAAATTTCTAAATTTCAAGCGAGGATTTGCAAATTTTAAAGATTGTAAATTTAAGATATGAGAATTTTCCTAGCCCCAAGTAAGTGCAAATGGGGCTAGAGTAAGATTATTTTTTAGCTACAAGAGCGTTTTTTAGCACATCATCGATCGTATCTACGGCGATGATCTTCATGTCGTCTTTTACTTCATTTGGTATATCGACAAGGTCACGATCATAGTTTTTACGAGGTATCAGCGCTGTTTTGATGCCAGCTTTGTGAGCGGCGATAAGCTTCTCTTTTAGTCCGCCGATAGGTAGCACCCTGCCACTTAGCGTGATCTCGCCAGTCATCGCCACATCGTGTCTTACTTTTGTATCAGTAAGTATCGATGCGATCGCAGTTGTCATCGTGATACCAGCGCTTGGGCCGTCTTTTGGTACGGCACCCTCTGGCACGTGTAAGTGAAGATCATAGCGTCTATAAACATCGCTGGCTTCGAGCTTGTGCTTGTCGTTATCTAGTTTTGGCACGATAGCCATTGGCACTTTTAGCTTTTTATTATCGATCAGCACTTTTACAACGCTAAATGCGATGTGAGCACTCTCTTTCATCACGTCGCCTAGCTGACCGGTGATCTGCATATTGCCTTTGCCTTGGATCCTGATAGCCTCGATCCTTAGCACGTCGCCACCGACACTCGTCCACGCAAGGCCATTTACTAAGCCGATCTGGTCTTTTTTGTCCGCTGGCTCGATCTCATAGACCTTTTTTTCTAAAAACTCTTTTAAATTTTTAGCCGTGACACTGATCTTGCCTTCATTCTTTTTGGTAAGAATATTTTTAGCCACTTTTCTTAGTATGTCAGCGATCCTGCGGCGTAAATTTCGCACGCCACTCTCTCTTGTGTAGTCGCTAATTATTAGCTCAAGTGCCTCTTTGCTGATGTTTACATCGCTTGGTTTTAGGCCGTGCTTTTTAAGCTCTTGAGGCAAGAGATATTTTTTAGCGATCTCAAATTTCTCTTGTGGGGTGTATGAGCTAAGCTCGATAAACTCCATCCTGTCGCGAAGTGCGGCTGGTATCATGCTCACGTCATTTGCTGTGGCGATGAAGATGATCTTGCTAAGATCGATGTTGAAATTTAGGTAGTAGTCTCTAAATTTGTTGTTTTGCTCTGGGTCTAAAATTTCAAGTAAAACAGCGGTCGGATCGCCTCTGTAGCTTCTGCCAACCTTGTCGATCTCATCTAGTACAACCACTGGGTTCATCTGCTTGGCTTCTATGAGCCCTTGCACGATGCGGCCTGGCATAGCGCCTATATAAGTGCGGCGGTGACCTCTTAGCTCGTTTACGTCTTCAAGTCCGCCAAGTGCGATCCTAACTAGCTCGCGCTTTAGCGCCTTTGCGATCGAGTTTGCAAGGCTGGTTTTACCCACACCTGGAGGGCCTGCAAAGCATAAAATGGCGCCATTATTTACCTTCTCACCAACTCCTCTAAGCTCCAAAAGCTCACGCAATGCAAAATACTCCTCTATGCGCTCTTTTGGCTTCTCTAAGCTGTAGTGGTCAGCATTTAGGTGCTTGCTCACCTCGGTGATAGATGACTTTTTCTTAGCTACATTTTCAAATGGAATTTCAAGTACCCAGTCAAGGTAGCTTTGCAAGGTGTTTGCATCGGCTGAGTCTGGGTGCATGCGAGAGAGCTTGTCTATTTGCTTTTTGATCTCTTTGTAGGCGTCCTCAGCCATAAATTTCTTCTTCGCATCAAGCTTTTTATTATACTCTTCAAGCTCTTCTTCTCGGCTCGTATCCGCTCCAAGCTCAGCTTGAATTTGCTTTAGCTGCTCTTTTAAAAAGTACTCTTTATTTGTCTTGTCGATCTTTGAATGGACTTTATTTTTGATCTCTTTTTGTAGCTTGTTTGCCTCGATCTCTTCAATGACATAATCGATGAGCTTTAGTAGGCGCTGCTCTAAATTTTCCTCGACAAAAAAGCTATAAGCGATCTGTTTTTTTAGACGAAGTGCGCTTGAGACTAGGTCGCAAACTCTGATCGCCTCAGCGCTCTCTTCGATCGTTTTTAAAAGATCAGGTGGGAAAAAGTGGCTAAACTGCGAAAGCTCTCTTACTTTTTCTCTTAAAACCACGATGAGAGCGTCAGTTTTGACCTGTGATGGGCGCTTGACGTGGAGCATATCGACGATGCCACGGAGCGGATTTATGCCTGATTGTTTTAAAATTTTGCCTTTGTCGATGCCCTGAAAAAGCACTTTTACGCGTCCGTCAGGCAGTGGCACACGGCGCATTATTGTGCCTATAACGCCTGCGTCATATATACCGTCAAAGTCTCTAGCGCCGTCTTGCTGTGGCTTTGTAGGCACGACAAGGATCGGCGTTTCACCTTGTATGGCAAGTTCAAGCGCTTTTAAATTTTCTTCGTCGCTTAAAAAAAGCGGTGTTATCATAAATGGATATAAAAATAGCTCATCCTCAACGATGATAGGGATCTCAGTTGGGAAGCTTTTGTTTTCGTTTATTTGCAAAATTTCTCCTATTCAAACAGTTTTCTATACCATGCCACGTCAGGTTTGATAAGGTCTGAGTTTTTAAACGGCGACTCTTCTAGCTTTTGCTCGTAAATTTTAGCCGAAACGTCACGGCCAGTTCTCTTGTAAAGATCTGCTATTTGCATATCTAAGAAGTAAAGCGCTAGTTTAAATTTGATAAGCATAGTCTCGATAAGTGGCTTATACTCGGTATTTGGATACATATAAAGAAATTTCTCGATCTCAGTTACGCTATCCTCCATGAGCTTTTGGTTGCGGTTTGGTTGGGTAAATGAGTCAAAATTTGCTTTTATCTTTAGATACTGAGCAAATTCTGTTTTTGGGCCGTTGTCGCCGTATCTTTTGATGTACTCATCAAGATAGTGATTTGCCATGAGATACTCTTCGTCATTTGCATGAGCTTGGGCAAGGATGAGTAAAATTTGCTCCAAAAGTGGGCTTGCAACGTGCTCGCTAGCCATTGAAACGTAGTGTTTATCAGCTGACTCCAAGTCGCCATCTTTGATGTCAGCGATGACCTGAGCGTACCACTCGTCTGGGCTTAGATTGTAAAGTTCGGTGTATTTTTCAGCACAACCACTAAAAAGCCCTAAAAGAGCCACAACTGCTAGAAATTTAGAAAATCTTTTCATGCTTTTCCTTAAAAAGTTTAAATTCACGTATTCTACATTTTTTGCCATTATTTTTGTATAAATTTTTTAAAACTATGCTAAAATAAGGCAATTTTACAAAACAGGAGTTAGTATGATTTTTAGTGTTAAAAGCCCTATTTTAGGCTTTGAGCATATCAAGACGATGGAACTGATTGAGCTTGATAAATTTTTTGTTAAGTTAGCAAGTAAAGATGACGAAACATCTTTTACAATGATAAATCCTTTTGCATTAAGAAGCTACGAATTTGACATACCAAGTTATTATGAAGAGCTTATGGAGATCAAAGAGAGCTCGCAACTTAGAATTTATAACATCATAGTAGTTGCGCTTCCGCTTGAGAAATCAACCGTAAATTTCGTAGCTCCTATCGTTTGTAATATGGACAATATGACCTTGTCTCAAGTGGTTTTGGATGTAAACAAATATCCACAATACGGACAAGCTGAGATGATAGAAAATTTTATACAAAAGTAAGTCGCAGGGAGGCTTTTAAAAACAATCCTTGGTTTTCTTTTGTATCAAGGAGATTACAATGAAAACTATATGTCTTCTTTTCTTTATTATTGCATTTAGTTGGTGTGCGCCTAGGGAATGCACGCCAGACGAGGCAAAGTCTATCGGTTGTAAAGTTACTAAACCTTATAATGAAAATAGCACCAAGGTGCAGTATTTATGTTTTACAGATATTGAAGAGTATATTGATGGTTCTTCTAAAAATATCCCTCACTGCATAACGACCTATCCTAGAACTTGGACAGTAGATACAAAACCTTTCCCTCTTTTTTCTTCGCTAGCGCAAGATCACTTTCATGGTTATATTTCAAACGGATTTAAGTCATTAAAAACTGCTGTTGATGACCATTCTTCAGTAGGACTAAAACAAAGAGTTATAAATGGCAAACTAAATACAAGAGTAAATGGCGACATGGCCACCATAGGTGCTACTGTTATGATCCAGAGAGATGGCGAATATAACTTTGATCCTAGCCCAACTAATAATAAATCATCGGTTTATTCTGAAAAAATTTTTAAAAATGATGGTAGCTTTAGTGTTAGTAACTATACGCAGTGTCAAAGTGATTTTATTTATAATCCCAATAAGCTTAGTTATTGCCAAAACTCGGCCTCATCTACTTTTAGCTTTAGCGAAAAGAACACTTATATACAAAAATATCTAACTGGCAAAAACGTGGTCTATGCCAGACTATACTGGGGTAGTTCTATCTATCAAAACTGGAAATTTAAAAATGAAGTAGCGTCAGATTTTATATCAAATGCATTGAACTTTATAAAAGGATATAGCAGGATAGACTTTAAGGTTCCTGGTGAAGAACAAGCCATAACGATAGACGCCAAACCAGAAGACATCTTTTGGACAGGTTCATTTAGCGAGTATCGACCAAAGTCAATGACTTTTGAAGCATACGATGGAGATCCAAAAGAGCACCACAAAACGGCTGTAAAAGCTGGCATAAGCTACGTATATGTTGCAAGTGCTGATGTAACAAAGATCGTTCAAAAGAGTCTTGGAATAACAAAAGAGGAGAGAACTTTTTCTGCTGGAAATATCAGAGCTACGAATACTCCTTTTAAATACGATTTACTAGAAGATAGTGATAGGTATTTTAGTAGATATGGAACACAAGTCGATTTAGGAGGAGTATGGGGTTCATTATTGTTTTCGCCAGTTAATAAAAATAAAAATGGCGGATATTGGATGCAGACACATCCAGCTCAATATGCTGGGTGGAGTCTGGTTATCATCTATGATTTTGATGATGAAACTGCCAGAGAAAATAATATAGAACCAAGGATGGTTAGTATATTTGACGGTCTTGAAAAGCTTGCTCCAGAGTGGCTTACAAATGATGAACTTAAAAAAGGGCCTTCTAAACCAAAAACTTCCAACATAGATGTTGATTTTACTAATCTTAATAATCCAAAACATGGAGATATAGGTGCTACACTTACGATGCTCTCTTTTGGTGCCAAAAGGGAGGTTGAGGGTGATGATATAGAGATAAAGACAGAGCATAATGTTCTCTTTAAGAGTGTAACCAGCGAAAACAACAAAAAAGGCAATCAGTTTAACTCAACTATGACAAAATTTGGAAAGCTTATAAATCCTGACAAGAATTTTACTAATCAAATTGACCTAGATATATTTGATATCTCAAATTTTATAGAAAATAAAGATCCAGCAGTCCAGATGCGTTTTACAGTTGCATCGACCTTGTTAAACAAGGGCGGAATTAAAATAGTAAATGCTGATCGTCCAAATTTAGCCTTAGTTGGTTTTTCTAGTCGTATGTATAGACCAGAAGTTTGCTATGATGAGTATATATACAAAAAAGAGCCAAATAAACCAAACAAGAAAGAGCCAAATAAACCAAACAAGCCCGAAAATAAACATTATGACAAATTTGTTTTTACTAAATTAAAACCAAATAAACTAGAAAAGGTTTCAAAAGATGCCAACTTAACAACAGTAGTTCGGATAAAAAATAAATCACCCAATGAAGATGCTGAAAATTTTGCTTTAAAGGCCATTACAGCTTCAAGTCAAGAATACATTCAAGAGACAACATATGTAGTTCCAAATATAAATACGTCAACGATGATGGATAATCTTCGGGATATGCTGAAAGATAATTACTACAACAAAGACAATACAAAACTACAAAAGCTAAACGGCAATGAACTAACCTTTTTCTTGGGGGAAGGCTCAAATACCAATAAAGGCGGGTTGATTAAAAAAAGTAATGGTAACTACGCCTATGTAGCATTCGACACTAATTTTGATCAGTCGCCAAATAATAAAAAGCCTAAAGTCTTTAAAGGACATAGCTATAAATCAATGGTTGTAAATTCTAATAAAATAGAACCTTATGATACATACATTAAAAAATGCGATACATATGAATACAACATCGTAATAGAAGGAGAAGACGAGCCAAACGACTTCATACCAAGTAGCAAGCCAGATGATGGCACAGGGGCTTTTAAAAACAGACTTTTAACCCAGATAGTCTCAAAGCCATTTGATATCTATATCACAAACTACGGAGAAGATGGCAGTAAAAAAGCACCAGACTCTCTAGTAAATGTAAAGGTTGAGTTGGTTACATCATGTGACGCCACATCAAATTTATATGAAAAAGATATAAATTTCAGCGATAAAGAGAGTGAGGTTTTATTAAAAGATATTAAAGTAGATAGGGCATATAAAAGCCTTAAATTTAGAATTTCACACCCTAACCCTAAGAAAAAAACAGATCCTACAGCACCAGATAAAATCACAGTATGTGAAAATTTAGATGACTTTGCCGTTAGACCAAGCCACTTTAGGCTCTGGGACAATGAGGCAGGTACTATTATGAGTGCTTCAACAAAGTCTTTTACTGGCGGAGAGACATATAATGACGCCATTTCGCTTGCTGCTATGAAGCCAAACGATAGCGATCTAGCAAGAGGCTATGCAAATAGTCTATACGCAAGCCTTATAGCTAAAAATGGTAACGTCTGTAATGCCATTTTAGATAGCAAAAACAGACTAAATGTAAATTTTACAGAGGCAAGCGGAGGACTTGGCAAGATCACACGCAGTGCAAATAGCAACGATGGCTTTTCATACTCAGATATAGGTGATACAACTTTTTATGTAGTAGATAGCAGTTATACTTCAACAGATCAGCACGCTTCACCAAGAGGCGATGACTGTGTGAAAAAATATAGAAAACCAGCGTTTGATCCAAACAATCCAGCAGATGATCCAGATGGTATCGGTAGGGTTAGCTGTGATATCGAGCTCAAAAAAGAAGGCAATGTTACGTTTCAATTTATCCCAGAAGATATGCAAATAAGCAATTTAAAAATCGTAAAAGACGACGACGTGACTTATCTTGACAATGACGGCATGCAAAAAGTAAAACTTAGTTTTGATGTGACTGCAAAACTATCTGATACATTAAAAGGTCTGCATCCAGAGCTTTATGGCGACTATAGATACTCAGATGAAAAATATCTACCTGCAAAATTTTATGTCGATGCTTGCTATGCAAATGAGGCTAATTTTGAGTTAAAGCTACATAAAGTGCCGCTAAATTTCACCGACAACAAGGGCAATGCTGGCACGCTTGAAAAGGCAAATGAGGAAATTTTATTTTTTGAAGTTCTTGGCTCAAATACTAAAAGATCAACCGATCCTAACGCTAAAAAAGGTATGTTTTATATCGAAAAAAGCGCATTTGAAGAGGGTAAGGCTAGCGCTGAGGTCTTTTTTAACTTCGCTAGAAAGATAAACCACGCTAAAAACCCTTTTACGGTATCCAGTGATGACTTTAGTCTTGATGATTTGGATAAAAAAATAAATGGCAAGTCTTACAAATATGAAACACCAGCCAAAAAAACATCGGCAAATTTCTACTATGGCAGGGTATATGCGCCATATTACGAAGGGCCAGCTTCTGGCTTTAAGGCTAAAATTTACTACGGCGCATATTGTGATGGCTGTGATAAAAATTTATATATGAAACATGGTGCGGCGCAGTGGGAAATTTGCCCATCGACCATTTCGTGGTTTACAAATCCTACTCATAACGCTGGTGCGCTTAAATTTGAAGATTTTTGCTTTGCAAACAACACTATCTTAAGAAACGACGTGAGCGCAGTTAGCAACGGCGAGCAGCTCATCTTTGTAAGTAATCAAAGACCAGTCGTTGATATAGCTAAGATGCATGCAAACAGCTGGCTTTTATGCAATGAATTTGACGAAAATACACAGACAAACGACTTTAAGCTTAAATTTCTTGTGCCAGACGGAGACTGGGCCGGCAAGACACTAAAAAAAGACTCAGACATGGGGGATGTTGGAAATGTTGTGGGCGCTGAAGAAAATTTTAAAGATCTAAGCAAAAAGACACATAGGAGAATTTGTTGGTGATTAGTTGTTTGTATTTTTTAAAATTTAGTTGCAAGAGAAATAAATTTAAAAAAGTAAGCATAACTTTAGAACCAAAAAGATATAATCCATCATTTTGGCAAGAAGCCATTATATGATTACATTATGGAGATTGTAGCTTGAGACCACTTTTTTTATTTCTTCTGTCTTTTATCTATGTTTTTGGAGCATGTGCGCCATCATATATTAGTAAGGTTGATGGGGATGGATTTTTGCACTGTATAAAAAGATATCCACCAGAAACAACAAATATGTTGTATATAACAAATATATCTTCTATAACTAAGCCAGAAACGATTAAGAAAGAAAAGGTAATCGTATATAAAGATGACAATATAGGTAGCAATGAGCTTAAAAATAGAATAAACTTTAAGAGCGTTGTGGGAGGCATGGATGTTATCGGAGCTAGTGTTATAAAGCCTATAGATGCGCAAGGTGGATACAACTTTGATCCGACAGTAATAGCGTCTCCGTTAGCAAAAAAAGAATTTGTACAAGAGGATCTATCTCTCTTTTCGTCCACATCCAAATTTAAAAACTCATCAAGTGCGATTTTTACATTTAATGACAAAAGCCAATACGAAAGAGATAATATAAATGGCAAAAAAATAAAATATGCAAGGCTATACTGGGGTGGTAGTATATATAAACCATGGGCTGAAACTAATAAAAATACCATAGTAGATAAATTTTTAGATAATATATCAGGCTATTCAAGTGTAAAATTTAAAACCCCAAATGGTGTGATACATAGTGTAAAGGCTGATATAAAAGATGTGAAATGGACAAGTTCTTTTTCTAGTGGTAATGAATATGTAATAACTCCTGATAGCCTTCCTCCTGCAGGTTCTAACAATACTGCTGGAAGGGCTGGACTATATTTTGTTTATCAAGCAAGTGCTGATGTTACCCAAATACTAAAAGACCTCAAAGCACAACCAATTGCTCAAAGCAAATTTACAGTAGGGCAAATAGCATCAAGTATAGAAACATTAGATAGATATAAGTTTGATTTAAACTATAGGGATAAAAATAATAAACCACAAACAAAAAATTTAACCAGTCCTTACGGAGCTGTGCTTTATGGTGATGGCCAGTGGAACTCTGCTCTAGGCGTAGCCCAGTTCGGTGGATGGAGTTTGGTAATAGTATATGATCTTGGTGTAGAGGGTGAAGAAAAAGGGGTAAAAACGAAAGCCATAAATTTATATGATGGCATGGTTAATATCAATCCTAAATATGGAGCAACCACAGAAGATAGTAGACAAATTTATTATTTAACATTTAGTGATTTTTATACACCAAGAAACGGAGCTATAAACTCGACATTAAGCTTTCTTGGCTTTGGCGGCAGAGCTGAAGTGGAGGGGGAAAATATAGCTATAAATAAAAATGGCTTTAAGAGTGTATACAAAAGTCCACTTAATCCAGATCGAAAACAGTTTAACTCAACTATTACTAGATTTGGCGAGCATGCTAATTCAAGTAAAAAATATAATGCTCAAATGGATCTAGATATATTTGATATATCAGATCTTGTAACAAATAAACAAAACGAATTAGAACTTCGGCTAGAAGCCACTGGCTCTAGGCCTGATGGCGGTACGTATAATGGCGATAGAATAAATATCGGCATGATTGCTTTGTCAACTGAAGTGTATAAGCCAGAAGTTTGTTATATGGAAGATATATATATAAAAAAATTAAAAAATACAAATGATAAAAAACATCCAAAGGAATATCAGGATTTTTATTTTACTAAAATAGAACCAAACACACCAGACAAACCAAAAGTCACTACTACCATTGTTCCAGCTGATACTATACTAACAACAATTGTCTATGTGAAAAATATAAAAAGTGAAGATACTGAAAATTTTGCGTTAAAAGCAACAACTGATTTAAATCGAAGTTATGTTC
>NZ_CALACG010000170.1 GCF_937890585.1 uncultured Campylobacter sp. | reverse complement strand
GCATGACAAGCTCAGCTAACGCCAGAAAAGATTTTAATATAAAAAGAGATGGATACGCTGAGGGGCTTTTATCAAAATATAGCGTCGATGACCGCGGCAACATAATGGCAAATTTTGACAACACTCGTGCATTCCCCGTAGCAAAAGTGGCGCTTTATCACTTTATAAATGACCAAGGCGTGGCAAAGGTTGGCGACAATCTTTATGAAGCCACAGCCAACTCTGGCGAGCCATTTTTTTACAAAAACAAAGCTGGCGAGACCGTTTATGGGGCGCAAATTTTAGCAAACAAGCTTGAGATGAGTAACGTCGATCTTGGTCAAGCACTAAGCGAGGTAATCGTCACGCAAAAGGCCTACGAAGCGAGTGCAAAAAGCATCACGACAAGTGATGAGATGATACAAACTGCTATCCAGATGAAGAAATAATCCTTAAAGTAAATTTGGGCGAGCAATCGCCCTATTTTTATAACTTTAAATTTACTTTAGCCCTTTCAAATCCCCTAAAATACTTACTTTTCTCTAAATATAGCAATATAATTTTAAGCGTGCTGGTTATAAAATTCATTTAATTTCTTTTTTTAAGGATTGTCAAATGAAAATGCTATTTTTAGCCCCAGTGCTAGCTTGTAGTCTTGCCTTTGGTGCTGATGTGATCGCAAAAGATGCAAACATAACACTTGATGGCAAGATGATCGGTAAGATAGAGGTTTTAACGCCAGTTGAGGTCGTAGAAAAAGGCGATAAAACGAGTAAGATCAAGGTTAGTGGTGTCGTGTCGGCAAACTACTTGGCTCAGCTTCAAAGAAGCGTAGAAGATCCTGAAGTTTTTGTAGCTTTTGATGAAGAGAGCGAGGCAAATTTCAAAAAAGTAAAAGATCTTGAAGACGACTACGGCGAGGTTTGGTACCAAGCTGATGGCATTTATGAAGTGCCAAATGACGCACTTGGTGGCAACCAAAAAGAGCTTTACGCAAAGGCAAAGAAAATTTATGAGGAGACCTGCTCAGCATGTCACAGGTTGCACGAGCCAAACAGCTTTACAGCTGCTCAATGGCCAGCAAATTTAGCTGGTATGGTTGATGCGAAATTTGTTGCACTTGATGAAACTGACCTAAATTTAGTGCTTAAATACCTACAGCACAATGCCAAAAAAGTAAAATAAATTTTCATAAGGGAGAAAATATGAAAAGACGAGATTTTATAAAATTTTCTGCACTTGCTGCCACAGCGGCACAAGCAAACAAGATAGAAGGCGTGACAAAGACCATTTTTGATCAAAACAAGACCTTTGGCGCAAATAGATTTGGGCTATTTTGGGCAAATACCAACTCAAACCAAATCGTCTCCGTCGATCCATTTGAGGGCGATAAATTTCCAAATACCATGAACAACAGCTTGCCAGACCTCATCCAAAACGAAAGCCGAGTGCTCTATCCATACGTGAGAAAGAGCTATCTAAAGGCCAAAGGCGCAGCTAAGAGCGAGCTTCGTGGCAAAGAGGAATTTGTGCGTGTTAGCTGGGAGACCGCCCTTGATCTAGCAGCCAAGGCTCTAAAAGAAAATTTTGACAAATATGGCCCTGAGAGCATCTACGGCGAGTGCTACTGGTGGGGCGGTAGCGGCAAGATCAGCTGGGGTAGGACTGTTGGTCACAGGATGCTAAAAGTGCTTGGCGGATATGTAGAAGAGAGCGGCGACTACTCAACGGGTGCTGGCCTTGTTATCATGCTTCACGTCCTAGGCAACAGCGCCGTTTATGATGCTCCGACAAAGTGGGAGGCTATCGCTAAAAACGCTAAAAACGTTGTATTTTGGGGCACTGACCCACTTGTAACTGATCAAATTTCATGGCAGCCACCAACACATGATGGCTATCTTGGCATCAAAAAGATAAAAGAGGCAGGCATAAAAACTTATAGCGTTTGCGTCTTTAAAAACGACACCACAAGATACCTTGACTCTGAAGCTATCATCGTTCGTCCAAATACCGACGTAGCAATGATGCTTGGCATGTGCCACTATCTATATGAAAACAAGCTTTATGACGAAGAATTTATCAAAAAATACACAGTTGGCTTTAATAAATTTAAAGACTATCTACTTGGCACAACCGACAAGGTGGTAAAAGATATCAACTGGGCGAGTAAAATTTGTGGCGTAAAAGCTGAGGATATCGCTAAATTTGCAACAGCACTTGCAAAAGAGCCAAGCGTCATCATCGCAGGCAGATCACTTCAAAGACAAGATCACGGCGAGATGAGCTTTTGGGGTATCGTAACACTTAGCGCGATGTTAGGTCAGATCGGCAAAGAGGGACTTGGCTTTGAGTTTAACCTCTACCACTCAAATGGCGCTACAGACAAGATCGCTCCGTCACTAAAAGGCATCAGCACTAGCATAAGCGAGAAATACGACAATGTAGATGGCGCTCCTTGGAAGAAATTTAAAAACGTCACCATCCCATCTTCAAGATCGATCGAGGCTTTGCAAAACCCTGGCAAAGAGATAGACTATGACGGCTCAAAGATCAAGCTACCACACATGAGAGTGGCTTATATGGCGTCTGGATCGATGTTTACAAGGCATCAAGACGTAAATAACGCCGTAAAAGCGTGGCGTAAATTTGACACCGTAATAACAGCTGAGCCATTTTGGACAAGCACAGCAAAACTAAGCGACATCGTCTTGCCAGTAGCCCTTGAAGTCGAGAGAAATGACATCAACCAAAGCGTGCCTACAAACGAGTACATCGTGGCTTACAAGCCTGTCGTAGAGCCTATGGGCGAGAGCAGGAGTGACTACTGGATCTGCTCGCAAATCTGCAAACGCTGGGGCAGAGAAGAGGTCTTTACAGAGGGCAAAGATGAGCTTGGCTGGGCGAAAGAATTTTACGCAGACGCAGCCGAGCAAGCCAAAGGCATAAATGTCAAGATGCCAAGCTTTGATGAGTTTTGGAAAGAGGGATATGTTAGATTTGAGCAAGATGACGAAGCGAGCAGATACTACACAAGGCTTAGTGCTTTTAGAGAAAATCCTCACAAAAACCGCCTAGGCACGCCATCTGGCAAGATAGAGCTCTACTCTCCAACTATCGCTAAATTTGGTTACAAAGACTTTGCGCCGCACGTTGCTTGGATCGAGCCGTTTGAGTGGCTTGGCAGTGAAAAAGCCAAAAAGTATCCATTTAGCGTCACAACCCCACACTCAAGATACCGCCTCCACTCACAGCTAAATAACTCCGTGATCAGAAACTACGCTGAAGTATGCGCGCGCGAGCCAATGCTAATAAACGTAAATGACGCCAAAGCAAAAGGCATCGCAACTGGCGATGTGGTGAGAGTATTTAACGACAGGGGCGAAATTTTAGTCGGTGCGCTTGTCACTGACATCATCCCAGAGCACGTCATCGCCATATGCGAGGGTGCGTGGTACGATCCTGAAGTGCTAGGCGAAAAGAGCCTTTGCAAACACGGCTGCGTCAATGTCCTAACTCGCGACAAAGGCACATCTAGCATCGCTCAAAGCAACTGCGGACACACAATCCTTGTAAATTTAGAAAAATACAAAGGCGAGATCAAACCAATCACTGCGTTTTCTAAACCAAAAATTTTGCAATCTTTGTAGAATTTATATAAATTTAGCCCTCGATTGGGGGCTAAATTTGATCATTTGCTGCTTTTAATCAAAATATCTTGTGACTTAAATTTGACCCATAGTTAGTCAATCAACTTGCCCTAAAGCGCTAAATATCACTTATTGAAAACAACTGGGGCTAGAATCACTACTAAATTTATATTTTGCAAATTTAGGCACGCTTTATCGCCTAAATAAAAAGCTACAAAACAAACAAATTTCTATATCTTTAAAAAGACAAACTGCTACCTATATGTGCTTTTAGATCAAGCTGATTGCTGAGTAAATTTCAAAGTCAGTGTAAATTTGACTAAAATTTGTTAGTAAAATTTTAGATTTAAGTCCGAAACGACTAAATTTCGTCGTAAATTTTCGTGCTGCTAAGTTTTCTCGTCAAATTTAATAAGAGCAGAGCTATCATAGCTAGCTCCATTATCGCTAGTTCTTAAAACACTGCTACCAACACAAGGCAAGCTTTTTTAATAGCCCAAATTCACAATCCACCTTGTTTTTACTCTTTAAATTTAGCTCAAGATACAAATTTACTAGCAGAATTTGGCTCCTGAGATAGTTAAATTTGGTCGTAAATTTCTATGTTATTAAAAAATTAATGAGAGCATATCAGCCGTAACTATCCCCATATCGCGAGGCACCAGGACATTGCCAAGCGCATTATCCATGAAAAATGCTTTTCTGGTAGCTTAAATTTACTGCTTCCGTTATGAATTTGATCCTTTTACTCTTTAAATCACAGCCTCTAAAATTAAGCCATAACAACCAAATTTAGCCATAAATTTCTATCTTTTTTTAGTTTTGTGGCTAAATTGCCATAACCAACTTTACATACAGCCTATAAAAAGCTGTCTTTGCACGATAAATTTACTGCCTACACTGCAAATTTAGCTTTTTTATTACTTGAAATAACCGGCTCTCACGGCTATTGCCACAAGCCAAACAAGATTAGCTTGTAAATAGCTCAAAATTTCATTGCAAATTTGGCATTTTTGCGCCTTAAATATTAAAGGCTTAAACCAAAAATGGCTAAATTTAGGCGTAAATTTTCCTTAGCTTATCAAGGTGATAGTTGCACCACCTTGCATCGCAATCCACCCAAGGCATTACTGCAAATTTCACATATACACACATGATGATCATGCCGTTTCACGCCCAAAAACCAACCATCTCGCCTTGCAAATTTGCTCTTTAAATATCTAAATTTGCCATCATAATAGTTTAACACCGCAGACAAAAATTATAAGCTATTTAGCGCGATATTAGCCCACTGCCTACGCTCTTGGCATACAAGTAGCGTTATTACTAAAAAGCTGCCTCATATTTGCAGCCAGCCATCAAGCTTAAATTTATTTCAACCCGATCTCCTTACAATCTACCTACCAAAGCTAAAATACGCTATCAAGCCTATTAGCACAACTATAAAACAAACCTTCGCGTGCCTTCACACAAAAATGGCAGTCTCAACACTACCGCACTCGCCTTTGGTTTCTTATTATCTCTTTGTTTTAATGGCGTAAATTTGGGAATTTGATCTTTGAATTTTATAAATTTAATGCAGATCGTTTGATAAGTGAAAATTTCTACTAAATTTTAAATAAGTAAATTTGATAAATTCAAATGAAAATTGAGTTTTTGAAGTTTTAAAGATGGATTTTAAAAAGATGGTGCGGATGAGAGGACTTGAACCTCCACGCCGTGGGGCACCAGATCCTAAGTCTGGCGTGTCTGCCAATTTCACCACATCCGCACAACAATAATAAGTGGTACGCCCATCAGGATTCGAACCTGAGGCCTACGGCTTAGAAGGCCGTTGCTCTATCCAGCTGAGCTATGAGCGCATAAAGTCTTTTAAGTGGCGCGCCCGATAGGAGTCGAACCCATAACCTACAGATCCGAAGTCTGTCGCTCTATCCAATTGAGCTACGAGCGCCCAAAATGGGGTGAGTGATGGGAATCGAACCCACGACCCTCAGGACCACAATCTGATGCTCTAACCGACTGAGCTACACTCACCATTTAACATGGTCGGGGTGAAAGGATTCGAACCTTCGGCCCTCTGGTCCCAAACCAGATGCGCTAACCAGACTGCGCTACACCCCGCCTGAGTCGTGTTTGTAAGTTTATGCCACTACCTCATTAAAAAACCGCATTGTATCTAAAAATGTTATTGTTGTCAAGAAAAAATTAGTTTTGGACTTTATTTTTATAAAATTTCAAGAATAAAACGTAAATTTCGGACTTTTGAAGTTTTAGTAAATTTATATAGTTAAAAAATAACGCGAGTTGCGCCAAAACTGATAAAATACGGGGATGTTTCTCCAGCTGATCTTAGCATAGTTTGTCCAAGCTGTTTAAATTCTGAAGTTTCCCAAAGCCTTTTGCATAAGCCATTTTGACCAATATTTACCCCTAGGTAGTTTTCATCATTATGACCAGTATTAAAAAAACTTGATATAAAAAAGCATTCATCATCTTTAATAAAAAAGCCAAGGTTGCCAGAGCTATCTATAACCCCAGCATTTGTCATCGCTCTAAAATCAACTCTGTTATTTTTGGTGTCAATAGCCAGCTTACCTTCTGATATGTAGTAGACATTTATGTCTTGAATGGCAACGGCTATCTCTGACATAACTTTTGTAAGCTTAGCGTCCTCTCTTGTGGCATTTATCTTAGAGATAACAACTGTGGTTAGTATTCCTACGATAACTATTACAAAGATTGGCTCGATCATTGTAAAGGCCTTTTTCATCACTTCATCCTTGAAATTTGAAGTTACGAGATTATAGCTAATTTTTTTATAAATGAAAAATAAATTTTTAAAAGTAGATTAAAAGAGATGGCAAGGAATTTCCTTGCCAATAAGTAAAGATTAAAAGTTATTCCCACTTAATGCCAGTACCACCAAATTTTAATTTACCAGTAGCAGCTGCAACACTAGAAGTAGATGCAGTAGTAGTACCTGTTATTAACGCTGCTATAGTTCTCATAGAAGGTAAATCCCATACTGATTGACATAGTCCGCCAACTTTAATAGTAGCTACAACAGTACCGTTTTTATTATTTATTTTACCTAAATTCAGGCACTCTTCAGTCTTGGCTTTAACAGGATTTGGAACATTTGTCATTTGCGCAAAATCAGCATCAACACCACCATCAGAATCTGCAGTGCTACCGCTTTTTTCTGCAAATTTACCCTGTGAAGTATAGTATGAGCCTAGATCAGAAATAATAGTCTGTATATTTGTAGCAACTTTAGCTGTCTCTGCATCATCCCTTGTTGCAGCTAGTCTTGGTATAGCGACTGCGGCTAATATACCCAAAATAACGATCACGAAGATCAACTCGATCATTGTAAAACCTTTTTTCATTGGTTCCTCCTTGAAAATTGTTGTATTTTAGCGGATTATACAACTTTTTTTTCAAAATGCAAATAAAAGCTAAATTTTTTACAAATTAGCCGATTTGGTAGATATAAAAATAATTGAGCTATAATTATGCGGTTAAAAATATGGAGATTTTATGAATAAATTTTTATTTTGTTTGTTGGTATCCTTTTGCACAATGATGGCAAGCGAGACTTTCGAGCCGGTACTCACATCAAAATACGACGAACAAAAAGCTCGCATCGGTAAGAAGCTCTTTTTTGACAAAAGGCTAAGCCCCACTGAAAACTACTCTTGCGAGACCTGCCACAACCTATACTGGAATTTCAGTGGTACAAATCCATCTTACACTAGCAAAAATGGCGCTTTAAACCCACCAAGCATGCTAAATGCGGCTCTAAATTTTATATTTTTTAATGATGGTAGAGCTAGAAGCCTAAAAGAGCAAGTAAACGAGTCGATAAATTCTAGAAACCAGCTAAATTCAAACAAAGATGAGATAGTAAAAAAGGTAAAAAGCATAGGCGAGTATCAAATTTTGTTTGAGGATGCCTATGAAGATGGTATCAAATATAAAAATATAGTAGATGCCTTGGTAGAGTTTGAAAAGGCAGTGCTTAGCATAGACTCGCCATTTGATGAATACATAGCTGGCAATAAAAATGCTATAGACGACGAAGCAAAAAAAGGCTTTGAGACTTTTAAGAAGATCGGCTGTGTGGCTTGCCACAATGGTAGAAATTTAGGTGGAAATTTGATGCAAGATATAGGACTAAAAAAAGATACAACAGAAAATAGGCGTCTTTTACGAGTGCCATCTTTAAGAAATATCACCAGAACATATCCGTACCTAATAAGTGGTAGCATAAATGACCTAAAAGAGTTGATAAGCTTTGTAAGCTACCGCCAACTACTTCACACACTAAGCAATGAAGAGATAGAGCAAATTTATAAATTTTTGCAGACGCTAAATGGCCGCAGACCTAGGATACTAAATGAATAAAAGACAAGTAAATATCATCCTAATCGTTTTGGCTGTAGTTTTTGGATTTGCCTCTTTTTACATATATAAGGCAAATAAAGTTGTTGGCGTAGTCAGTAAATTTAACGACAAGGTTTTAAACCTTATGCTACTAGATAATGAGCTAAGCTTTAGCCTAGAAAATAACGTCTTTCACCTAAACTACGACGATGTCAATAAAAATTTAAGAAATTTCGACCAAAATTTAAGCCAGCTTGATGAGCTAAATAGTGTTATGCAAATTTTACATCAAGAGAAAAACGCTAAATTTTTAAAAAACATACAAGATAGCTTTGCGAAAAAGCAAAGGCTCATAGATAGGTCAAATTTCGCTAGCTCGTCGATGGCTTCTTATATATTGTCTGGTGAGCATGAGATAGATAGCGACAAGAGGCTAGAGCCGCTAGATCCGATATTTCACGCGATAAGAAGCTCGGCTATCATAAGTAATGAAGCTCTTGATATAACAAAAGAGCAAATAGAGAGGTTTAAAACTACTTATAAAAACGACGCAAAGGCGACTTCGATCCTAGAAAAAGCCTCTTACGCGCTTGGATTTGCAAAGAGCCTTAGCAACATAGCAAAGGACTCAGCTGATATAAAACTTGGAGAAATTTTAAGGAATTTTAGAAAAGAGAGCCTAAGATCATATATGTCGATGGTGCGAAATATCATGATCATGCAGGGGCTTTGCTTTGTCTGCTTTGTGCTATTTTGCGCGCTAACTTTTTATCAAGCAAGAATAGTTATCAAACAGTTAAAACAGATAAAACTTCTAAAAGCCACGGTCGATACGGCACACAGCTCGGTAGTTTTTTGCGATAATAGTAATAAAATTTTATATGTAAACAAGACTTTTGAGGTAAAAACAGGCTATAAACTAAGTGAGGTCGTTGGCAAAGACCCTAAAATTTTAAAATCCTATATGCACCCAGATAGCTTTTATGCAGAGATAAAAAACGCCATAATGAATAAGAGCTCTTGGGAGAGCGACGAGCTCATTAGCAAGACAAAGAGCGGAAATTTACTATACGAAAAGGTGCGTTTTGCGCCGTTTTTCTTTGAAGAAAAGCTCGAAGGATACATGGCTGTCAAGCTTGACCGCACAAAAGAGATAGGTATGCTAAATGAGCTAAAGCAAAAAAATGAGCAGATAAAAATTCAATCCTCAATCGACAAGCTAACTGGCTTTGGCAACTACTTTGCGCTGACTGAAATTTTAGAGGCGAAAAAAGATGGAATTTTGATCTGTATAACCATCAAAAACTATAAAATGCTTAGATTTTTCTACCAGACAAAGGTCATCAACGCCATGCTAAAAGCGGTGGCAAACACCCTAAAACTCTGCGTAGATACATACTCTGTAAATGCTGAGCTATTTAGATTTCAAGACGATGCGTTTTATATCTGGTATCAAGGCGATGACATCGTTAGAGATATAGGTTTTATAAAAGAGTACTTTAACTTTAACAGGATAAATATCGAGATCGATGGTAAATTTGAAAACTTGCCTGGCATTAAGATAACTCTTGGCGTATCCTTGCCAAACGACACGCCTCAAACAGACCGCCTTGTGCAGTCTATCCTAGCCAACCAGCAGGCAACTGATAGCGGCAATGAGATATATTATTACCTAGAAAACGACGCGATCGAGATGAGATACTACAAAAACCAGCTCATCACGCAGCTCATCGAATACGCCCTTGAAAACGACACGGTTATCGTCGAGTGTCAGGGAATTTTCAATGTTCACGAAGATGAAAAAGAGGCTAAATTTTATGAGGTCTTGGTGCGTATCGTCGATCAAAATGGCAAGATCCGCTACCCAGGCGAGTTTTTAGAGATCGCGATGAAGACACAGCTTTATGTGCAGATAACAAAAAGGGTTATCGCGCTTGCCTTTGATCTAGTCAAAAAATATCCAAATTTTACATTTTCTATCAACCTCTCAAGCTCTGACCTAACCGACCCTAGTGTAAGAGAAATTTTAGAAGAGAAGCTAGAGAGCTGCCCTGATCCGAGTAGAATTTGCTTTGAGATGCTTGAGAGCGAAGAGCTTAGCGACTACGCCATGGCAAATAAATTTATAAAAAGGGCAAAGGGCTATGGCTGCAAGATATCGATAGACGACTTTGGCTCGGGCTACTCAAACTACTACCGAATTTTAGAGCTTGATATAGACAATATCAAGATAGATGGCTCTATCATCAAAAAGCTACCAACCGACGAAAACGCAAGGGTTTTGGTTGAAACTATCGTTAGCTTTGCAAAAAGGCAGGGCTATAAGATCGTGGCTGAGTTTGTGAGCAACGAGGAAATTTTAGAGTATATAAAGAAATTTGGAATTTCATACGCACAGGGATTTTTACTAGGCAAACCGCACCAGATGTAAATTTAGCCTTTTGGCTGGCTGGTTTGCTTGGTAAATTTAGGTGTTCTACTTCAATCTGCAAATTTGAAAATTTAAAATACAAAATGGATCAAAATGTTGAATTAACGAAATTTTAAAGCTTATGTGGATAAGATTTTGACTTTTAGAAGTGGTGACCCATACGAGACTCGAACTCGTGTTACCGCCGTGAAAGGGCGATGTCCTAACCGCTAGACGAATGGGCCACTGTTCGGTTATGAAATTGGGATTATATTACCATTATGCTTAAAATTACATTAAAAGGACAAATCTTGAAAAAAATTTCACTTATTTTGCTTTTTACTCTATTTTTTACTGGCTGCGTCGTCACAAAAACACCGCAAAGCTCGCAAGCCTTTCAGGT
>NZ_CALACG010000169.1 GCF_937890585.1 uncultured Campylobacter sp. | reverse complement strand
CCACAAGATCATGCTCTAAAATTTTTCATTTTTTTGCCAGAAAAAAAGTTTTTAAAACTATTAAAAGCATATAAAATTCTTACAACCTTTTGGCGATCACTAATCCTTTGAAGTAACCAAAATAAAATTTTATACTTCAATCTCAGTTTTTTAAATCCACTAAGTTTTACTATTTCACTAAGATCATTAAAAATCAGATCTAGCCCAGCTATATAATTTTGATTTGACAGGTCAGGTCTTGATGAAAGGACTGGCAAATAAACTCCTTTTATCTTTCTATATTCTAGCATCTGCATCAATTTCGGCTCATCTTTTTTAATCTGCCTTAAAAACTCCATCACGTCGTCATAAACAAATTTATGATCCATTACTCCCTTTAAGCTCTCAAAGCCACTTGTGTTATTTTGACCTATCCTATAGTGATAAAAGGCCTCATTTAGCTTAACTATGATTTTTGATTTAGCCACGACCTTTATATATGTATCAAAGTCTTCTGCTAAAAATATTCCGCCAGGAAAAGGAGTTTGTCTTAGAATTTCAGTTCTAATTAGCTTATTTACCAAATTATGCAGAACTCCTTTTGCAAATATAAGCTTACTAAAATACTCGTCTTTATTGATTGGTGATATTTTTTCTGAAGTGTCATAGTCTTTTATTAATTTTGAATTATCAGTATAGTCCTTAAACATATCAGTCACTACGATGTCTGCATTAAATTTAGATGCAACTTCATATGTTTTCTCAGCATAGTCTAACTCTACAAAATCATCAGCATCAATTGTAATGATATATTCACCACTGCAAATTTTTATACCGTTGTTTTTGGCTATGGTTGAACCGGTATTTTCTTGAGAAATAATTTTTAACCTATCGTCATTAAACTTATTTAAAATTTCCAATGTCTTATCATTGCTTCCATCATTAACAACAACTAATTCAATTTCTCTTAAACTTTGACACAAAATACTATCGACACACTTTTTGATGTATTGCTCTGCGTTATATACAGCAATAATAAAACTCACTTTTATAGCCATTTTCACTCTTTTTGTATTGAAATTTATTTATTTTAGCCCACTAAGACCTTATCGCCGCGTAGATCGAGCCTAAAATATCATTTTGATATATAAACATAGTCTTTTTAAGCCATTTTTCATCACGTTTTGTTACTATGCGTTTTATCTCTTCAAGGTTGCCATCAGCCTTGTTTATGCCGCGCTTTGTCGTGAAAAATGCCTTGTAGCCATGCTTTTTCGCAGCTATTAGATACTCGTCATTGTATTTACCACGCGGCCAACAAAGTGCTTCATCCTCAAAGCCAAAGTTTTTCTTCATAAACTCACGACAAAGGCCAAATTCCTCGTCCAGACTTAGCTGTCCAAAATAGTTATCAAAATGCCCATGCGTATGCGAATGAAAATAAAAGCACTCACTCATCTTCTCGATCTGTTCTAAATTTAAGATCACATCTTGCGGCCTACTTGGAGCAAGCCTCTTACATTCGTTGTGATCAACGTTTAAAAAGCTAGCAGGCCTCATCTCATGAGCCTTTTGCGCCGCTTCTATCCAGCCAGTTATTATAAATATATTTGCTTTTAATCCAAATTCTTTCACGATAGGATAGGCATAGATGTAGTTGTCCATCCAGCCATCGTCAAATGTTATGCAAACGCTCTTTTTAGGCACCTCAAGCTCACCCTTTTTGTATGCGATAAATTCATTTATGCTTAGCGTTTTATAGTCATTTTCGGCTAGAAATTTCATGTGCGATCTAAACTCATCCACGCTACTAGCGATAAATCCGCTCTTTTCAAGCACGTGGTGATACATCAAAACCGTTACGCTCATTTTGCAAGTTCCATATATAAATTTTGTGTGTTTTCTATCATTTTTTCGATACTAAATGTCTCTTTTACGTACTCTCTGCCAAACTCACCCATCTGCTTCCTTAAATTTTCATCCAAAATGAGCCTTTCAAGCACCTTTTTTAACTCCTCTTTGTTGCCATTTTGAAATAAAAATCCACTCTTGCCGTCGCTTACCGCCTCGCCAAGTCCGCCCACGTCGCTTCCGATAGTAGCTAGTTTACACGAAGACCCCTCAAGCAGCGCCCCGCCGATCGCCTCCATATCAGAAGGTAGCACACAGATATCAAGCGAGCCTAAAAAGTCGCTCACATCGGTTCTGTTGCCAAGCATGAAGATATTTTTCTTATCTTTTATATACTCGTGTAAATTTTTATTTTGTGGGCCATCACCTACGATAAAAAGGGCTGATTTTTCTAAATTCAGCTCGCTAAATGCATCGATTAAGAGCTTATGATTTTTAGCAGCTCTTAGCACTGCCACGATACAAATGCCCACCACGTCGTCACTTAGCCCAAATTCTTTTTTCATATTTATCTTAAATTCTGGCGTGTATTTTTGCGTATCGATGCCAGTGTAAATTTTTAGTACCTTCTCTTTTTTAACGCCTCTTTTTATAAGATCAGCGCAGACTGAGTTGCAAACGCCGACCACTTTTGTGCTTAGGTTGTAAGGTATTGGGGAGCTTATAGGTAGTTGCAAATGCCTAGTGCGAACCACGCTAACGCCACAAATCTTGCCCACGATCGCGCCTATTGTGCCGTCTTTGCCAGAGTGAGTTGAGATGATTTTTATATTATTTTTCTTTACAAATTTGCAAATTTTTAAAATTTCAAAGATATTAAAAGACTTTTTGAGGTTAAACTCGACAAATTCGCACTCTATCTGCTTTTCAAGGCTTTTTGAGCCAGGATTTAACCCATAAAAAACCTTAAATTTGCTCTTATCCAGTCCATTTATCACACGCTGCGTACGGTGCTCCTGCCCACCAAATCCCAAAGAGCTTTCAAGCTCAAGTATGTTTATCATTTTTTACTCTTTAAATTCTTTTATTTTTTTATTCGATAAAAACGTTTTTGCTATTTTAAAAACTACTTTTTGTTTAATTGTATATTATTTTTAGTTCAGCAATGCTAAAATATCTACTTAAATTTTAAAGGGATTACATGAAAAATGACATAATAGCCAAGATCTACAATCTTTTTTTGGTTATTTTATTATTTACGCTACCAGTTACCGAGGGCTTAAAACAAATTTCACTTACACTTTTTGTATTGGTTGGAATTTATATCTGTGTCAAAGAAAAAAAACAATTTAAATTCGATGTTATAAATATCTCGCTTTTTATATTTGTTTTGATTACATTTATAAGCTGCCTCATAAACGGTGTTTCGCCTTCAAGAACTCTTGACCCACTAAGATGTATGTTATTTTTCTTTGTAGCTAGAAGCGTTGGAGCCGAGAAAATAAACTTTAAATTTCTGTTTTTTGCCTTATTTGTTGGCCTGATCACCGCTTTTATCCCAGCTTGTATAAAAAAATTTACTTCAAGTGATCCAGCTGCACTTTTTGAGCTTAAATCAATCGGTCATGTAAACCACAGTGCAATATTTATGCTACTAGTCCTTTGTATAGCTTTAATATCAATGGGTGAGCTAAAAAAAATATATGAAAAAAATATATGTATAGTAATAGCAGGAATTTGCGCGTTGGGAGTTATGATTACTGGTTCAAGAGCCGCCATGTATCTTTTGCCTGTTATTACTTTTTCTATCTTGTTTTATCAAATCGCAAATAAGCAAACTAGCTTTAATGTATCACTTGGCCTAATAATTTTATTTATCGCCATAATTTTTTCCTATACATATATATCAGCAAATATCACTCAAGATATAAGAATTTATAGCAAATTAACAAGAGGTGTTACAGGGTCAGAGACGAGATATCCGATCTTTGCTAGCGCTTTTTATACTTGGCTTGAGCATCCTTTCTTTGGTATAGGATCTGGCGAGTTTAAAACCATAGATATAACAAAATATTTTCCAGGCAACGTTGAAGTCAATGTATCTCACGCGCACAACACCTTTTTAACATTCTTAACCGAAAAAGGCATCATCGCTCTGCTTGCATATTTAGTATTTCAACTATCACTTTTTATTAAATTTATTAAAAATTTCAGGCAAAACAGCATAGTTTTTCTAGCGCTTTTGATGCTTGTTTTTCAAAACGTAATTTCACTTGCAAACACGACATTTCACCATGAAAACGCACTTTTGATGCTCTTGTTTTGGGCACTGGCTTTAGGAGTTATAGATGAAAAAAATAGTATTTTTAAGAACTAATCCAAACGCAGTTGGAGGTGCTGAAAGATACTTAAGAAGGCTTGTTAAGGCCATAAATGGGCTTGGTATCCAAACAGAAATTCGCTCATATCTTGGAGACACCAGCGTCTCTTCTTGGAAAAAAGCTCTAAATTTTAACCGCCAAGTAAAACGCCAAAAAAGAGAGGACGAGTTTTATTTTAGCCTAGAGCGAGTAAGCTGCGCCGATATCTACAGGGCAGGAGACGGCGTGCACAAGGTTTATAGGGCGACAAAGAGCTTTTGGTGGCTAAACCCCCTAAATTTCGTCTATCCATACTTAGAGAAAAAGTGCTTCAAAAACTCCCAAAATATCATCACAAACTCAAATTTTATAAAAGAGCAGATCATCGCGACTTACGGCATAGAGCCAGAGAAGATCACGACCATTTATAACGGTGTAAATTTACCCCAAAGGGTGCAAAAAGCCGAGGCAAAGCTCGCGCTTTGTGAGGAATTCGGACTTAAATTTGAGCTAGCGACCCTGCTTTTTGTGGGAAATGGCTTTAAAAGAAAGGGGCTAAAAGAGTTTTTGCTCCTTGCTTCAAAGCTAAAAACGCCTGTAAATACGCTAATCGTTGGCAAAGACAAAAACATCTCAAGCTACAAACGCCTAGCTAAAAAACTTGGACTAAACGCCTACTTTCTCGGCGAGCAAAAGAGCACGGCGAAATTTTATGAAGCGAGCGATATTTTTATATTTCCAACGCACTATGAGCCATTTTCAAATGTCGTGCTAGAGGCACTTAGCTTTAAAAACGTGGTCTTTACGACGGCTCAAAATGGAGCTAGCGAGATTTTAGAAGATAAATTTGTGCTTCAAAGCCCAAATGACGAGAGCGCGCTGGAGTTTATAGATGAAATTCTCACAAACCACGAGCTCATGGCGAGCCTACAAGAGAAGGCTTACGAGCTTTCTTTAAATTTTAGCATCGAAAAAAATGCCGCTCTTACGCTTGAAGTGATAAAAGACGCCTTAAAATGAGAGTTTTTATCGAACTTCCAACCTGGCTTGGCGATAGCGTGATGGCAAGTGCTGCGATAGAAAATTTGGTGCAAAATGAGAAAAATTTACAAATCGTTTTTTTTGGCTCATTTGTAGCCTGCGAGCTTTACAAAAACCATCCAAACTGCGAAAAAGTGGTCGTTGATGAGAGCAAAAAGGCTAAATTTAGATTTTTATCTCTTGCAAAAAGCGCAAAAAGTCTTGGCAAATTTGATCTAGCGCTTAGCTTTAGAAGCTCGTTTGCTAGTAAATTTTTGATATTTTTTATAAACGCTAAGAAAAAAGCCATCTTTAAAAAGAGTAAAACCACCCTTCATCAGGTGCTAAAATATGCAAATTTTGTAAAAAACACCCTTGGCTTAAATGAAATTTTCACTCAGCTAAAGCTACATTTTACACCTCAAATTTCAGCTAAAAAAACACTAGCTCTAAACCCAGGTGCGAGCTACGGAAGTGCCAAAAGATGGTACCCAGAGTATTTTGCACAGGTGGCACTAAATTACAAAGATGAGTTTGAGATAGTCATCTTTGGTGGCAAGGGTGAGCAAGAAATTTGCGAGAAAATTGAGCAAATTTTAAAAGAAAATGGCGTCGCCTGCCAAAATTTAGCTAGCAAAACAAGCGTCAAGGAGCTTTGCGAGCGCATAGCTGGGCTTAGCAAAAATGGCATATTTGTCACAAACGATAGCGGCCCTATGCACGTAGCTGCCGCATTTCATGTGCCAACGATCGCCCTTTTTGGACCGACAAAATTTAGTGAAACCTCGCCTTGGGGCAATGAATTTGCAAAAATAGTACATCTAAACTTAGAGTGCATGCCCTGTATGAAGCGAGTTTGCCCGCTAAAAACGCATGCTTGCATGAAAGAACTAAAGCCACAAATGGTGATAGATGAGATAAATTTACTAATAAAAGAGCTAGGATACTAAGCCAAGCGCCTAATAACCCAGCCAAAATATAAGCTTACAACTTCGCGGAGATATCTGTTAGCCTATTAAGATCATCAAATTTAAAGCTAAGTTCATCTTTAAGCTTAGCTACTATCTCATCCTTGTTTTCGCTAAATTTTATCTCGCAACCCAGCAAAAGTCCTTTTATAAAAAGCTTGTGATCAAGCTCATAGGCGCTTATACACTCATTTACTATGCTTATTACTTCATTTGCTAAAACTGGCTCTTTAAAGATAGCCTCCGCCCTAAATGCAACATACGCAGCACCTCCGTCGTAATCGATCTTATAATAACTTAGCTCCTCGCCAAGCGCCACGCAAGCGACCAAGCTAATCGTGTGACCATTTATCTCTTCATCTAGCTCAAACTGCGCCGTGCTAAACGCTTCAAGTCCAAATTTCTCGCCAAACTCACGCGCCCTATTTGCTAGCCCAAGCAAGCGCTCGTCAAAGCCATTTATATTTTCATATCCCCAAAGCCAAGTATTTGACGAAAAGCTCTCAGAGCCGATAAACTGCATATCAAACTCCTGCTTATCAAAGTAAATTTTGCCACTTTCAAAGTCAGCCTGCCACTTACTAGCCTCAACCACTTGCTTAAATAATCTCTTTTGAAGCAGCATCGCTCTGCCAAGAGAAGCGCTAAAAAGCTCACTCCAATTACTTTTATCTATGCCAAGCTCATCTAAAAAATGGCTCTTTTTTCTAAAAATATCAAACATCTCTTGTCCTTAAATTTACGCTGAAGCAGCGAGCTTTTCTATCTCTTCGCCTACATCATCACTTACGATAAACTCAGTCTTATAGATGAAAATTTCGCCAGTTGCTTCATTTTTTATCTTCAAGATTAGCCGTTTTTGATTATTTGGAGCATTTTTACTAAAAACTAGCGAATAAATTTGCTCCAGCTTTTGCTTGCTAAGCTCACTAAGGCTTAAAAGTACCTCTAGTTCGGCATCCTCTCTTCCTTTTTGAGGGGCGCTCGCCTCTTCGTTTTTGCTAAATTTAGAGTTTTGCTTTAGCTTTCTAGTCTTAAAGTCTAAATTTTGCGCATCTTCTAGGCTATAAACCTCGTTTAAATTTGTCCTAACAAACTGATCGTCGCGCGAGATATTTATCCTAAAAGCATAAGGCAGATCGCGCTTTGCCTCGTCTTTTACGATATCTTCGATGTTGCCAAGCTCTCTTTCAAAGACGGCGATCTCGATGTTACCGTGGAAATCAAGCACATTTATAGTGCCCATTTTTTTGCCACTTTTTGTGATCCTCGTGCTAAAGTCCTCGATCTTGCCGACCACCAAAATTTCAGCACTCTGCGGCAAGCTCTCAAACTCCGAGCTTAGCGTGTATTTGATCTTATTTATCTCATCTTTATAGTCATCAAGCGGATGCCCTGAGAGGTAGATGCCAACGCTCTCTTGCTCAAATTTCAAGATCTGCTTGATGTCAAATTCATCATTTATAGTGACGAAATTTATCTTCACATCATTCATGCTATCATCTTCGCCAAAGAGGCTCTCGGCCGCATTTTTACGTATCTGGGCTGCATTTTTGCAAGCTTCTACGATATTTTCTACATTTTGCAAAAGCATCTTACGACTAAAGCCAAACTCATCGAAGCAGCCAGCTTTTATAAGGCTTTCAAAGACCTTTTTATTGACCTTAAATGGATCGATCCTTGAAACAAAGTCGTCCATGCTCTTAAACTCGCCCTTTGCGTCACGCTCAGCGATGATGTTCTCAATTGCCGCTCCACCAACGCCCTTAATCGCTCCAAGCCCAAAGATAATGCCATCGTGCTCGCCATTTTTAACGACACTAAATTCTTTGGTTGATTTGTTGATAGATGGCGGCAAAGTATCGATGTTTATGCGTTTTATCTCATCGATGTAGCGAACGATCTTATCGACGTTGCTCTCCTCGCTCGTTAGAAGTGCCGCCATAAATTCAGCCGGATAGTAAGCCTTCAGATAAGCCGTCTGAAATGTGACATAAGCGTAGGCTGCGGAGTGAGACTTGTTAAAGCCATATCCTGCAAATTTAACGATCAGCTCGAAAAGATCATCCGCCTTTTGTCCGTTTAGCCCCTTTGCCTCAGCACCTTTTACAAACTCGCCCTTTAGCCTGTCCATCTCCTCTTTGATCTTTTTACCCATCGCACGGCGCACAAGGTCCGCACCGCCTAAGCTAAAGCCGCCTATGGCCTGCACGATCTGCATGACTTGCTCTTGATAGACGATGACGCCGTATGTTGGCGCAAGGATCGGCTCAAGCTCCTTAAATGCGTATGTTATCTCCGCCTCGCCATGTTTTCTTTTGACGAAATCATCAAGCATGCCACTCTCCATAGGTCCTGGGCGGTAGAGTGCTAGCATCGCGACGATATCCTCAAAGCAGTCTGGGCGCAGGCTAGTTCCTAGCTTTCTCATGCCCTCGCCCTCTATCTGAAAGATACCGATAGCTTGGCCACTTTGTATCATCTTATAAACGCCAGAGTCGTTTTTATCGACCTGCTCCCAGATGATGTCCTTGCCAGTGCGCTGTTTAACGAGCTTTATCGCATTGTCGATAACCGTTAGCGTCTTAAGGCCAAGAAAGTCAAATTTTATTAAATCAACGTCTTCAAGGTATTTGAGGCTATACTGAGTGACAAAGCGATCTTCCGGACTGTTTGGTTGGCGAAATAGCGGGGTTTTGTTCCAAAGCTCTTCGTTTGAGATGACGACACCCGCTGCGTGCTGGCCGGCGTTTCTGTTTAGCCCCTCAAGATCAAGGGCAAATTTCCAAATTTTAGCCGCCTTTGGGTTTTGGCTTATTAGCTCAGCTATCTTTGGCTCTTTATCATAGGCGTCTTTTAGCGTGATGTTAAGCTCATCAGGGATAAGTTTAGCCATAGCATCAGCCTCCGCATAAGGCATGTCGCACACTCTAGCGACATCTCTAATGACACCTTTTGCGAGCAATTTACCAAATGTAATGACGCCAGCAACGTTAAATTTGCCGTATTTTTGCGTGACGTAGTCGATGATCTCGCCACGTCTGCTTTGGCAAAAGTCCACGTCGATATCTGGCATACTAACGCGCTCTGGGTTTAGAAATCTCTCAAAAAGCAGGTTGTATGGGATAGGATCAAGGTCGGTGATCTTTAGCGAGTAAGCGACCAAGCTACCAGCCGCGGAGCCACGTCCTGGGCCAACTGGCACACCTCTTCGCTTGGCTTCGTTGATGAAGTCCCAAACGATCATCATATATCCTGGGAAATTCATCTTATTGATGATGCCGATCTCTATCTCAAGGCGTTTTCTATACTCCTCGTGTAAATTTTCTGGGACAAATTTCAGCCTCTCTTCAAGGCCTTTTCTGCACTCGTGCTCGAAAAATACAGCGTCATTTTTGAAGCTATATCTGTTTTCTGGCTCTGGGAGGGTCAAATTTCTCTCTTTGGCGCACTCAAGAGTAAATTTGAAATTTGGCGGAGTTGGGTTGCCAAGCTTGATCTCAAGATTGCACTTATCCACGATCTCTTGGGTATTTTCTATCGCTTCAGGTATGTCTAAAAATAGCTCGTTCATCTGCTCTTTGCTTTTAACAAAAAACTCATGAACGCTGTGGCGAAGTCGGTTTGGATCGTCTAATGTTTTGTTCATCGCGATACACATGAAGACCTCGTGCGCAGCGGCTCTTTCTTTAAAAGTGTAGTGGGTGTCGTTTGTGGCGATGACCTTGATGCCAGTCTCTTTTGCGATACGCAAGATGTCATCATCTATGCGCCTTTGATCGCCGATGCCGTGGCGCATGATCTCAAGGTAAAAGTCATCGCCAAAAATTTCTTTATATTCAAGCGCGACCTCTTTTGCCCGCTCGTAGCCTTTAGCGCCAAATTTAACGTTACGCTCGCTTAAATTTAGATGCCAGCTCACCTCGCCCTGCAAGCAAGCAGAGCTGCAAACTAGGCCTTCGCTGTGCTCTTTTAAGATTTTTTTATTGATACGAGGATAGTAGTAAAAGCCCTCGATGTAGCTCATGGAGCTAAGATACATCAAATTTTTATAGCCGGTCTCGTTTTTGGCGATTAGGATGAGGTGAAAGCGCTGCTTGGTGCTCTTGTCGTCGAGCTGCTCGCCGTTATGCACATAAGCCTCGATGCCAATTAGCGGTTTTATACCATTTTTTTTCATCTTTTTGTAGAAATCAATCGCGCCAAACATGTTGCCGTGATCCGTGATCGCTGCTGCCGTGTCGCCTCTGTCATGGAGCGTATGAGCTAGCTCTTCTATCTTGTTTGCTCCGTCTAGTAGGGAGTATTCGGTGTGTAAATGTAGGTGTGTAAAGCCAGAATTTTCACTCATTTTTTATCCTTTTTAATGAGCGGATTTTACAAAATTTTGGCTAATAAGGCGCTTGATGAAAGCTTAATGATAGCTTTAAAATTTAGAGATTTTTCAGTCTGTGACAAGAGCAAAGCGCATGGCTAAGCTATCATGCTGCGCTATTTAGCGTCTGACAAATTTTAAAATTTGATCGAGTTTCTAATCGCATGCAGTGCACCAGCACCTTTGCATGCCCTTATAACGTGCGAGGGGTTTAGGGGATTTAAAAAGGGGGATAAGGGGGACGGCTTCGTAATTTAAGTCCCCTTGTCTCCCTTTTGATAAAA
>NZ_CALACG010000168.1 GCF_937890585.1 uncultured Campylobacter sp. | reverse complement strand
GAGCATTAAAGCTGGAACTAAAAGAGCAGATAAGCAAAGGGATAGACCCTAAAAAGAATAATACGGACGATGGGAAAAAATTTAAGGATATATTTTTCGAGTGGTTTATGAGGAAGCAAAAGCAGGTTTTGGCAAAGCAACAAAAAACAATCAAAAGCTTTTTTGATAGATTTTTCTTACCTAAATTTGGCGATATGGATATTAAAAAAATAAGCAGGCGTGATATTATTTCAGCGTTAGAGTTTTTGGAGTTTGAAAAGAAGTATATAACTTTTAGCAAGGCGCTAGGAGCGATAAAAGAGCTTTACAAATACGCTGTATTGAAAGAATATGTAGAGCACAATATAATCTTAGATATTGACAAAAAAGCACTTTTTAAAGCCCCTGAAACAAAACACTACGCCGCCATAACAGACGAGCAGGCGCTAATGCAACTACTAAATAATATAATCTATTACAGCGGCGATGTTAGGGTTAAGGCGTGCTTAGTGCTTAGTATAATGACCGCCGTACGCCCACTCAATGCAAGGTCGGCTAAATGGTCGGAGTTTGACCTAGATAGCGGGCTTTGGCGCATACCAGCCGAGCAAATGAAAATGAAGCGCCCGCACGTTGTTTTTTTATCTGACGACCTTTGCAAATTCTTACAAGTATATAGAGATACTTTTAAAAGTGAATATCTATTCCCAAGTGTAAGAAGTTTAACAAGACCTATTAGTGATAATGCGTGCCGTTGCTCTCTTAGAAATATGGGCTACTCAAATGAGGAAATAACCCCACACGGCTTTAGGGCTACATTTAGCACTATTTGCCACGAAAAGAGGGCAGAGCATAAACAAAGTAGCGATATTATCGAGCTTTGTCTAGCACACATTGAAACAAACAAGGTAAAAGACGCATATAATCATGCAAAGAATTTAAAAGAGCGTAAAGAGCTTATGCTTTGGTGGCAAGGGTTTATTTATGCCCTTTGCCCTGACATATACTCTTTTATTGAGGCTAGATCGCAGTAAATCACACGCTGGTTTATTTTATTCGCCTTGATTATACCAGCGTCGATGAGTTTTTTTAGGGTCGGCTTTGAAATATTTAAAATTTCTCTTGCATATTTTGATGGGATAAAACCGACCGCTTCACTTAGGGCTACTATCTCGCTCATTTCTTATCCTTTATATAATCTTTCAAATCTCGCAATGCGTGCCGTAAATAGCGAACGTCACACTTAAATAAAAGAGCTTGTATTTGCTCGACTAGCTTTGCTTTTTCATTGTGTGCCTCGCAAAACGCCTCTAGGCTTGCAAGGGCTACTAAATGTTTATCTCTTTCTGGGCTACTCATTTAATAACCCCTTGTTCTCATGGATGTTCCCTAAGACTTCAACGCTTTTAATATCTTGAGACATAAATGTAAAGTAGTCTTCCATAGTGGTTTCTACTAGATACATAGCATTACCGGGGTAGTAAATAACTTCTCCTATGCGTGTTTCCTCTGTTTGAGTTGTAGTAATCCTTACAATATCCTTCTCATATATTCTGTTACTATTGACATCTTTAATACCAATGTATTGCATAACGTCATAAAAGTTAGGTAAATCTAGTATTATTCCAAAAGATGATATATTAACAGGATAGCTATCATAGGTGTTCTCTGCATCATATATCATTCTCTTTTCTTCTTTATCCCAAACTCTATATCTTGGTCTCATTAGTTATCCTTTAATTTAAATCCTAAGTTATACATAGGCTTCCAACTAAGTGTGTCGTGATAAGCTCCAAACTCTGCGTCCATCTCAGGTATAGTCATTCTAGTAGGGTGCATAGAGTACTTTTTAGTAGCGTAATCGTATATCTCAAAGTACCACAAGACATCTCTCTCATTGATAAAGTCTTCATCTGCTTCCTTGATAGAGTAAGGGCTTGTGTTATAGAAATCATAAAAGTTCTCTTTTACCCCTATAACCTTATATCTTGTAGGACATAATTCTCCTTTTGCTGTTATAAGAACAAGGACATCCCCTACTGCAAACTTAGTAGTTTCATCAGGCTTTATTCTGTATTTATACACATCAAAATCCCAAGCATTACGCTCTTTAGCAAACCATTCGTTACTATATTTATCATAGACCTCTACTGCCTTACCCTCTGCATAAGCTTTTATAACTTCTATTTTTTCTTCTAGTGTCATCATATACCCTTTTCAAATATTCTCAATATAAAAATAAGCCAGCATTTGGCTATCCTTCATCTAGGTTTTACCTCTAGTTGTCATCGCTCACTCCGTTTAGATTTTTGCCTTTGAGTATTTGTAGCACCTCTTGCTTTGAAAATTTAGAGGCCGGGCTTAGCTCAATTTTACTAAGCCAGTAGCGATCTAGTTTTTCGCAGTAGTATTTCATCGCCTTACTAAAGCTCATACGAGGTGGTGGTCGCCCACATATCACAAAAACGCCATTTTTCATTTGCATTTTTTCTTTACCTTTTACAATCGCTTCGCCATAGGTCATTATTTACTCCTTTCTTTATTGTATTTTAAGCTTGTAGGATGCATAATTTGAGAATAAAAACACGCTTTGAATTTACTCCGTTGGAG
>NZ_CALACG010000167.1 GCF_937890585.1 uncultured Campylobacter sp. | reverse complement strand
GCTTAACGCCGAGATTTATCTCATTTTCATTGCCACTATGAATTTCACTCATGACCTTGCCTTTTTTGGTGATGAGCTGTTTAAATTTGATAAATTTCTTGCCATCTTGTGAATAGACCTTTGAAATTTCATTTTCACTATCATCTATGTGTGAGCCAGTTGGCGCCACGATCTCGTAGCTCTTATCTGGGAAAATTTTATACTTGCACTTAAAAAACTCACCGTCTTCACTTATAGCATTTACCTGATGAGTGCCCTCTTCTAGGCTGCTAACGTGGTTTTGCGTATCGGTTCGTTCATAAGGTCTATGCACCAAGTAGCCGTCCGTAAAGCCGCGATTTTTCAGTGTATTTATCTCATTTTCATAAATTTGTGCGTCAAATTTACCATCCAGTGCATCATCTATTGCCATTTTATAGGCTCTTGCTGTGCAAGCTGCGTAGTACTCGCTCTTTGTGCGGCCCTCTATCTTAAAGCTATCTATCACGCCGCTATCAACGATCTCTTTGATGTGTGAGATGAGACAAAGATCTTTTGAGTTCATGATATGAGTGCCGTTTTCATCCTCTTCTAAGCGAAAAAGCACACCGCTCTCTTCGTTTTTGGCGTAGAGTTCGTACTTAAACCTACAGTCATTTGCACAGCTGCCACGATTTGACATACGTCCGCTTTGCACTGAGCTTACCAAGCACCTACCAGAGTAGGCAAAGCACATCGAGCCATGGACGAAAATTTCGATATCAAGAGTTGGAATTTCCTCTTTTATCTTTATAACATCTTTTAAATTCATCTCTCTAGCCACGACGATGCGTTTTGCGCCCATGTCGTGATAAATTTTAGCATCCAGCACGTTCATAACGTTTGCCTGAGTAGAGAGGTGTATCTCAATATTTGGAGCAATCTCTTTTGCTAGGCTCATGACGCCTGGAGTTGCGATGATAAAGGCATCTGGCTTCATCGCTGAGATGGTTTGCAAGTGCCTTTTTAGCGGCTCTATCTGAGAGTTAAAAGGAAAGGCATTTATGGTCGCATAAAATTTCTTTCCCTTTTCGTGTGTGTAGTCTATCGCCTCTTTGAATGTTTCAAGGTTAAACTCTCTTGCTGATCTAGTCCTTAGTGAAAAGCTAGCCACTGAGCCATAAACGGCGTCGGCTCCGTATTCAAGGGCGATTTTAAGTTTTGTTAAATTTCCAGCTGGAGATAAAAGCTCAGGCCTTTTTAGCACTATTTTTTACCCAGACTTTCTATCAAGGCTTCGATGTCGTCGTTGCTGACTAGGTTTTCAGTCGTTGTATCACCTGCGATATGAACAGCAGAGCCAACGCGTTTATCATCGTCTATTTTACCTTCAAACAAGGTGTTCATATACTTGCTTAGTGCTCTCATAACGTTGATAACACGCTCGATCTTTTGTCTGTGGATGTCTTGATACTGCATCATATCCATAGCCATCATGATCTCATCTTGTCCCATTTGTAAATTTGAGATGATGTTATCAACTGTGCCAAGAAGTGCGCTGTTTTTCTCCAAAGCCTCGCTAAATGCAGCGATATTTGGAAATTTCTCACTCAGCGTTGTAAATAGCTCAACGTTTGAGTTTATCGCGTCTTTTAGGCTATTTGAGTCGCTCTCAGCGTCCATGAAAAAGTTATTTATCGTCTCAAGCTTGTCAAACATCTGAGTAGCTTTCTCTTCGCTATCTCTTGTCACGTCGTCAAGCTGGTGAACCATTTTGTGGTCTTCAGTCGGTGGTGGTGGTGGCCAAACGCCGTCAGCGCTCACTCTGTAACCATCTGCACTTTGCTTTGAGCTGCTCTCTGCTTTTGGTTGTGGCTCGTCTGCTTTGGCACTAATTGCCTCTGCAACTTCTGCTACCTCGTCTATATCCTCTTTGACGTCCGCGACCTCTTGGCTGGCATCTTTAGTATCACCTAAATCATCCTCTAATCCGCCTGCCATAAGCGCGTCAAGTTCCTCTTGGGTCATAAAAGCTCCTAATAAAATTTGCCTTGATTATATAGGATTTAAATAAAAAGAAAGTTTAAAAAGTATGCGTTTATCTTTAAATTTATCAAATTTTAGGTAGGATTTTTGAAAAATAAACGACTTTAAAAGGCTAAAAATGACCGTCGATCTTCACAACCACACACCCCTTTGTAAGCACGCAGTTGGCGAGCCAAGAGAGTATGTAAAAGCCGCCATAAATGCTGGCACAAAATACTTTGGCTTTAGCGACCACGCTCCGATGAAATTTGATGAGGCTTATAGGATGGAATTTGGCGAGATGCAAAGCTACGAAGACGAAATTTTACGTTTAAGAGATGAATTTAGCGGACAAATAGAAATTTTACTTGGCTATGAGATGGACTTTTTAGATGGATTTATGGATGAGCGAGTTTTTAGTAGAAAGGTCGACTACCTAATAGGCTCTGTCCATTTTTTTAACGGCTGGGCCTTTGATAATCCCGAATTTATCGGTGGCTACGAGGGCAAAGACTTGGATCAAATTTGGCAGGAATACTTTGACCACGTGGAGAGATCGGCTAAGCTTGGCAAATTTGACATCATGGGGCACATAGATCTGCTTAAAATTTTTAAATTTTTACCAAAAAAAGACGTTAGAATTTTGGCTGCAAACGCCATAAAAGCGATAAAAGAGGCAAATTTAGTCGTTGAGATAAACGCGGCTGGCTTTAGAAAGCCTATCGGCGAGCAATATCCAAGCGTAAATTTGCTAGAGCTCATCGCCCAAAATGATATACCTATCACCTTTGGCTCGGACGCTCACGCAAAAGAGGACATCGGCAAAAACGGCGAAATTTGCGAGCATATAGCTAGAAATTTGGGTTATACAAAGTGCGTTATCTTTAAAAATAGAGATAGAGAATTTGT
>NZ_CALACG010000166.1 GCF_937890585.1 uncultured Campylobacter sp. | reverse complement strand
GCCACGTTTAGCAGATTTGGCTTGCTAGCAGCCCACGCTCTAACACCCTTTGTCGCTCCCCCTAACACAAACACGATAATGTCAGCCTCTTTGCCCTGCATAGTGTGGATAGTGCCTGCACCTTTTAAATTTCTACAAACATCTTTAAATGGCGTTATTATCCTGATGTTATAATTTTGGCTAGCCAGCTCACCTGCTAAGAGCTCTTTAACAACCTCGCCCTCGGCTTTATTGTAGTTGCCTACCCACTCCTCACTTCTAATGTCTATCCACTTTGTTTGCACGTTAGTGTTTGCAAATTTACTAGCTGCACTTCTGCCAAGTATCATCATATCATCGTAGGTAGTCTCGTTTGAGATCTCAAACATAGGGTTAGCGCATCTTCTATGCACGATCAGCGGTGAGCCGACCCAGATACTCTCGCCACTACCTTTTATATATGTGCCGATCTTTTGCGCTTTGTCGGCTCTTAGCTGCACAGAGGACTTAAGCAAGTTAAACTCCTCTTTTGCCTCGCAGTAGCTAAGGATCGCGTTATTTAAACTAACTGGCAGTGTTACAACTGGCTCAAGCTGAAGTGGGTCGCCAACCACCACGGCCATCTTTGAACGAAGCAAGGCGCCTAACGCGTTAGTTAAATTTGCCTGCCCTGCTTCGTCTATCAAAAGCATACCTATATCGCCATTTAAAAGCTCTTTAAAAGTGTTATTAAACGAGGCAAAAGTCGAGCTAACAACAGGCGTTAGCAAGAAGAGCCCCTTGATGATCTCGCGTCTATGCTTTGCCTCTAAGCCGTTTTTCTCAGCCATCTTTTCATCGTTAAAGATAACGCTAAGGGCACGTAAATTTGTTCTGACAGCCTCTTTGCAGGCAAAAATAGCCGCCTTATGCAAATTTAGCGCCTCTTTGAAAAGCTCTATCCTAGCCTTAAAAAGCTTCGTCTTGTGAAATTTCTCATCTATGCCAAATTCCATCATAAATGGCATACTCTTTTGCATTTCGTCATTACTCTCGCTGAAGCTGCCGTTTAGAAAGATATCTAGCTCCTCGCTCCTGCCAAGTATCTTTTGACGTCTAGCAA
>NZ_CALACG010000165.1 GCF_937890585.1 uncultured Campylobacter sp. | reverse complement strand
GGACATCGCGGGCAGCAAGGCGCACGCAAGAATGCTCGGCGCCTGCGGGATTTTAAAGCCTGAGGAGAGCGAAAAGATCGTCGCGGGGCTTGACGCCGTGTTTGAGGAGATAAAAAGCGGTAAATTTGAGTTTAAAACCGCCGACGAGGACATTCATATGGCGGTCGAAAAGCGCCTAAGCGAGCTCATCGGAAGCGATCTTGGCGGCAGGCTACACACCGCGCGCAGCAGAAACGATCAGGTCGCGCTTGATTTTCGCCTCTACGTGCTTAAAAGCGGTGTCGAGATCTCCGAAAAAATCCGCGAGCTAGTCGCTGCGCTACGAGATATCGCTAGCAAGCACGCGGACACGCTGATGCCAGGCTACACGCACCTTCAGCACGCCCAACCAGTAAGCCTTAGCTACCATTTGCTAGCATATGCGTTTATGTTTAAGAGGGATTTTGAGCGATTTGTTAGCTCGTATGAGCGAAACAACCTAAGTCCGCTTGGCTCAGCAGCCCTTGCAGGCACGCCGCACAAGATAGATAGGAGTATCGTTGCAAGCGAGCTTGGCTTTGCAGGCTGCACGCAAAATGCGATGGATAGCGTGAGTGACCGCGACTTTGCGCTGGAGATTTTATTTAACATTAGTATTTTTATGACGCACGCTTCTAGGCTTTGCGAGGAGCTTATACTCTGGAGCTCGCAAGAATTTGGCTTTGTAAGCATTAGCGATGCTTATAGCACTGGAAGCTCCATCATGCCTCAAAAGAAAAACCCAGACGTCGCTGAACTCATACGTGGCAAAACTGGGCGTGTAAATGGAAATTTAGTAGCGCTGCTAACTACTATGAAAGGCTTGCCACTTGCTTACAATAAAGATATGCAAGAAGATAAAGAGGGTGTTTTTGACAGCGTTGCGACCATTTTAAGCTCGGCTACCATCCTAAATGAGATGATAAAAACGGCTAAATTTAATGAAAAAAATATGTTAAAAGCGACAAAAATAGGCCATCTAAGTGCCACTGATCTGGCGGACTATCTAGTGCGTGAGAAAAATATACCATTTAGAACGGCTCATTTCATCACCGGAAAAGCTGTGGCAAAGGCTGAAAACTTGGGGCTTGATCTAAGTGAGCTAAACAAAGAGCAGCTAAAAAGTGTCGATGAAAATTTAGATGAAAATGCTATTAAATTTCTAGATCTGCACGCTTCAAAAGAGGCCCGCACTTCAAAAGGCGGCACGGCAAATAAAAGTGTAGATGAACAAATAGAAATTTTAAATGAATGGCTAAAAAGCTAAATTTGAGGAGTTAAAAAATGAAATTAAAAAGTTTAATATTAAAAAATTTTAGGTCGTATAAAAATGTAAAAATACTTTTTGATAAAAGTATGAATGTCATCATTGGGCAAAATGATGTAGGAAAATCTACTATATTAGAAGCTTTAGATATTTTTTTTGAAGGCAGTACAATAAAAATAGATATAACCGATTTCAGCAAAAATGCAGAGGATAATAAAATTATTATAGGTACAGAATTTGTAGTTGACGGTGAAAAAGAAATTTTAATAGATACCTCTAATAAAACAAAGTTGGTAGATGAATGTCTTTTGAATAACGATGGTTTCTTGGAGGTATTAAAAGAATTTGAAATAAAAAATGAAAAATTACAAAAGGAAAAAGTATTTATAAAAGTGCAGTATCCGAAGGAATATTCTAATGAGCCACTAATTAACATGAAAATTTCTGACTTAAAAAAGAAACTGAATGAGAAATTTAATGAAAAAGAGGTTGAAGATATAGATAAGCGAACTAATGCTGAAATAAGAAAGGCGTTATATGGTAAGGCGAGCAATGAATTTGAAGAAATAAAAATTGATATAACAAAAGAGGATGCCAAAGCCGTATGGGAGCAATTAAAAAAATGGTTGCCTTTGTATTTTTTATTCCAGAGCGATAGAGCAAATAAAGATAGTGATGCTGATATACAAAACCCCTTAAAAAGCGCAACAAAAATAGCTGTAGCGAGATTCGAAGAACAATTTAACTCAATAAAAAATCAATTAGAAGAAGAATTGACGAAAATAGGCAACGAAACAATAGATAAAATGAAGGAAATGGGACTAGAAAATACAAATTCTTTAAAACCTCAAATCAGCAATAAAGGCCTAGATACTTTATTTTCATTTGGTTTGGAAAGTGATAATGGAATTGCCTTAAACAAGAGAGGAAGTGGTTTTAGGAGAATGGTATTATTAAATTATTTCAGAGCCGAGGCCGAAAGAAAACTGGAGAGTGATGAAAATAAGGATAAGGATATAATTTATGCCATAGAAGAACCAGAAACCGCACAGCATCCAAATCATCAAAAAATGCTTATAGAAGCACTAAAAGAGCTATCTCATAAAGACAATTATCAACTTATACTCACAACCCATACTCCAGAAATAGCAAAAATGGTTGATGAAGAAAATTTGATTTTAATTAGCAAAATAGATGATGTTGCTATTATTAATAATGGAGATAATAAGCTTGATTTAATAGCTGATACATTAGGAATTTTGCCAAGTATTCATCCTGAAAAAATTCAAAAATTAAAAGTCGCCGTATGCGTTGAAGGTTATACGGATATTGAATTTCTTAAAAATATTAATAAAAACATTATAGATTTTAAAAATATAGTTGACTTAGAAAATGAAGCTATATTGATGATTTTTTTAGGTGGTGCCTCTATTCAACATTATGTAGACTATAATTATTTGGTAAAATTGAATATTCCACAGATCCATATATATGATAGCGATTATAATCAAAAAGACACAGCCAAACACTATCAATACAAAAAGTATTTAGATAAAGTTATAAATTCTGGCAATGCAGGCTATCTTACAAGGAAAGCCGAAATAGAAAACTACATACATCCAGATTTAATTAAAAGCGTTTATTTAATAGAAACTTGTTTTCACAATAAAAGTGATGGGTGGTTAAAAGAATGGAATAGTCTTGATTTGCCAAATTTTATTAATCAAAATGCAAATAAGACAAATAAAGATATAGAACCTATATCCAGTGCTAGAACATCAAAAAAATACATAGCTACCGAGCTTTCAAAACAACTCACAAGGGAAATGCTTGAAGAGCTTGGTGCTTTTGATGAAATAAAAGGATGGTTTGAAAAAATAAAAGAGTTAGCTAATATATAAAATATTTTGAAGGTTTGTAGTTTTATGAAATAAATTTAAATATAATTACGCAGAA
>NZ_CALACG010000164.1 GCF_937890585.1 uncultured Campylobacter sp. | reverse complement strand
AATATATTTAAAAGAAAGATTGAGATAAAATCCTAAAAGCAAATAACTAATAGTTAAATTTAAGGAGCAAGCATGCAAATCCCTATCGCTTACGGCAAAGATGACCACATAAATTTAAAAATAGACGAGAAAAACCTACTTGGCGTTTTTGACCCAAACAAAGTCGCTAAATTTGACGAAGCAGCGCTCATAGCAAAGGCTCTGGCAAATCCGATAAATCAAAAAAGCTTTGACGAGTTTATCGCCGGCGATGAAAAGATCGTTATCATCGTAAATGACGGCACAAGACCTACGCCAACTGCTAAAATTTTAAAGCAAATTTATCCAAAACTTCGCGATAAAAATAAAATTTTTATCATCGCTACTGGCTGCCACAGAGAGGGCACGCTAGATGAATACAATATGATATTTTCTAAAGAAATTTACCCAGAGATCAGAGCTAAAAACGAGGTTCATGACCACGACTCAAAGCATGATGAGATGGTATTTTTAGGCGAGAGCAAAAACGGCACGCAGATGTATCTAAACAAGATCGTAGCAGAGGCCAAAAAAGTGATCGTCATAGGTTCGGTCGAGCCTCACTATTTTGCAGGCTACACCGGCGGTAGAAAGGCATTTTTGCCAGGCACCGCATCATACGAGAGCATCACGCAAAATCACAAACTAGCACTTAGCGCTGACGCTCAGGCGCTGCGCCTAGAGGGCAACCCTGTGCATGAGGATATGATAGATGCGATGAAAGTTCTTTCAAATATCGATGTCTTTTCTATACAGACGGTGCTTGATAGCGAGCATGGCGTCTATTACGCGAGTGCTGGCGATCTAAACGATAGCTTTTATGACTGCGTAAAAAAGGCTGATGAGGTATTTTGCGTAAATATCCCACAAAAGGCTGACGTTGTGATCTCGGTCGCACCTTATCCTATGGATGTCGATCTTTATCAGGCGCAAAAAGCCCTAGATAACGGCAAACTAGCGCTTGCGCAGGATGGAATTTTAATAATGGTCGCAAAATGCCGCACAGGCATCGGTCCAAAACCTTTCTTTGACCTTATGGCATCGGCCGATACGCCAAAAAAAGTGCTAGAAAAGATAAATTCTGGCTTTAAACTTGGCTATCACAAAGCTGCAAAAATGGCTGAAATTTCGCTCTGGGCACAGACTTGGGCTGTGACTGATCTAAGTGATGATGAGATGAAAGCTGTGCATCTAAAGCCGTATCACGACCTACAAAAGGCCGTAGATGAGGCGCTAGCGCAAAAAGGCAAGGACGCAAAAATAATCATATTGCCGTTTGGCTCTATGACCGTGCCTAAGGTGTGAGTTTGGCTAAAATTTTATACTATGACGCAAGTTCTGGAATTAGTGGCGATATGAATTTAGCCGCTCTTGTAGGGCTTGGGGTGGATTTTGGCTATCTTTGCTCTGAGTTAGAAAAGCTAAATTTGAGCAGAGAATTTCGCTTAGAGCAAAAAAACGTAGTAAAAAATGGCATCGCTGCGACCAAAATAGACGTCGTGCTACTAAAATCGCAGCCTCACGCTAGGAGTTACTCTGATATCAAGCAAATTTTGGCTAGCTCAAATTTGAGCGAGATTTGCAAAAAAAAGGCTGCTACGATATTTCACGTGATCGCTCAATCTGAAGCAAAAGTGCATGCAGTTAGCATCGATGAGGTGCATTTTCACGAGGTTGGAGCGATTGATAGCATAGTAGATGTCGTAGGGGCCGCGATCTGCCTTGAGTATCTATATAAAAATTTTGGCATTTCAAGAGTTTTTAGCTCAAAGATCGAGCTTGGCGGTGGCGTAGCAAAGTGCGACCACGGCCCTCTAAATGTCCCAGCGCCTGCCGTTTGTGAAATTTTAAAG